>JBAZZY010000002.1 GCA_041658565.1 Actinomycetota bacterium
CCAAGGCGATGGACCGGTTCATCGAGGACTTCGCGAAGTGGCCCAAGGCCGTCGCCAAGATCACCAAGGACCGGGAGAACCTGCTCGCGTTCTACGACTTCCCCGCCGAGCATTGGATCCACCTGCGGACGTCCAACGCGATCGAGTCGACGTTCGCTCCCGTGCGTGCACGGACCAACGTGACGAAGGGACCGGGGTCGCGCGAGGCGGGGATGGCGATGGTGTTCAAGCTGCTCGAGGCCGCGGAAGGGAGATGGAGAAAGGTCAACGCACCTCATCTGGTTGCGCTCGTGCGTGCAGGCGCGAAGTTCGTGAACGGCAAGTTGGTTGAACGAGAAGCAACGAAGGGGAAGGACGCCGCGTGATTCACGCTACGCGTTCCACAACATTTGACGATACCTCCGACGCTGTTCTTCATCACCGACTACGCCTGCCAAGCGAATCCGGTGTGCCAGCCTGAGCCGTACCGGGAGGCGCCGGATCCACTCGGGCCGGGAGGGCGTGGCCGGGAATACGAGATCGTAAGCGCGGCCGGCGTTGACAGCATGAAGATCGCGCTTCGGGCTACCGCCCACCTCGATTTCGTGCCCGGCGAACCCTCGGGCAACCGCTACGGCGAGACCGTCGCCGTCTACTACACCATCGCGTGGCTCGACCGATACCTCAAGGGCGCCGACGATCCGGCGACGGCGCAGGATGCCTACGGGCGTCTCACCGCGTCGGTCTTCGACGACTCGGCCGACCGGCACAACCTCAGCCAAGGGTTCTGGGACCCCGTCAAGGCCGCGGAGTCGGGTGATCCGGTCTACGGTGGGAACGTGCCGTACATCATTGCGGAAATGCCGGTCGCGAACAGGCTGTCCATCTACTTTCATTCGAAGTGCAACATCTCCGTGCCGGGATCCTCGGGGCGGGCGCAGTCCAGTGATCTGCGCGCGACCGGATGCGCGGCATGAGGCAGCCGCCAACATGCGTCTGCCGGACCGAAAAACCCTCGCATCGCGGCAGGTATCCGACGGCAACCCTCGAAACAAACCGGGCATGGAGCGACGCGGATTTCTGAAGGCGCTCGCCGTGCTGACCGGTGGGTTGGCGATGCGCCCGTCTCTTGCATCGACCCTTGGCGGACTTTCGGACGCGACCGGCGCATCCCGCCTATCGCGGCTCGGTGGATCCCTCATCGTCGTGCACACGGACCTGCACAACCACAGTCTCATCTCCGGCGACGCGCAGGGAACCCCTGGGCGCGCGCTGCATCAGATCCGCGCGGCCGGCATCGACGTCGCGTGTATGACCGAACACGCGGTCTCGGGCAAGAACCACGGCGAGGTCACCTGTTCCGACTGGCACGAGGGCGACTGTCGCTTCGTCACGGGCATCAATGAGAGCGATTGGCGAGCGATGGCCGCAATCGCCGACAGCGCGTATGAGCCCGGCTCCTTCGTTTCGTTCCGCGGGTTCGAATACAGCACGCCGACCGTCGGTCACATCAATGTTTGGTTCGGCAAGGACTTCACTGATCCCGCGCACGAGGGCGCGCTCGTCACCGCACGCGAGATCTCGGAGATGGATCGGGTGTTCCCACCGTTGCAGCCCATCACCGACCAGTTTGAGAGCGCGCCCGACACCGCTCTGATCACGCCGTTCTATGACTGGCTATCCTCGGAGCCGGGGAGCCTGCCGTTCGGGGGCGGGAACGATGCACTCGCGAGCTTCAATCACCCTGGGTACTTCGGCAACTTCGGGGCGTTCACATATCACGCGGGCGCCGCGCAACACATCGTCTTGATGGAGGCCTTCAACCCGATCAACAGTGATCCGGATTACTTCTGGTACGGCGCCGACAAGGGGTTGCCGAATCCCTTCAACGCCTGCCTCAACGCCGGGTGGCGCGTGGGATTCACCGGCGTCAGCGACGAGCACTCCGGGACCTACGGCCAACTCGGGAAGGGCCGCGGAGGACTGTGGGTCGACGAGGTCAGCCGCGAAGGGGTGCGGCGTGCCATTCAGTCCAAGCGCAGCTTCGCGACCGTCGAGGCCGCGCTGCGGCTCGACGCCACCGCGAACGGCGTACCGATGGGCTCCTCGTTGCCTTCGGGATCGGACCCGGTCAGCATCGCGCTCGACATCGATCGGGGGCCCGACTGGGCCGGCAAGTCGCTGTTGGTGGAGGTCGTTGGTCCCGGGAGTGACGGACCGCGCCTGTTGGACGTGATTCCGGTCACCGTCCCGTCCGGTGACCTGCCGGTCACGTTCACGGCGCAGCCGAACGGCGCGTGGATGTTCCTTCGGATCATCGATCCGGAGCGCCCCAACCATCCTCTTGCGCGTGCGCCCTTCGACAACGGGGGCGCGTGCGCGTACGCGAGCCCATGGTTCTTCGGAACGGCCTAGTTGGGGTGGTCGACAAAGCACCTTCTGGGCGACAACTTGATGTAGATCAGCACGGCCGCGCGCGCAATTCACGCCGGGTTCGCAATCTATGTTCCGGATGACGACGCAGCCTGCGGTTTGTCCCGTTTGAGATACGTCCGTCCTGGGCCACGACCAGCCTTTTGTTCAGCCTTTTGTTCAGCCTTTTGTTCCGGCCGCTTGTCAACGGCCAAGTGAAAGCCTCCACTGGTGGCCAACTGAAAGTCTCCACCCCTCACCCTGCTTTCCTCTTGACTCCTCATCTCGTTCCTGCTCAAGACGAAGGAGATCGAGCGCCTCGCGGAGTTCGTGCGCCGCAGCACCGACGACGCGCTCGAGAACGTCAGCTACTACGCGACGGAGCCGGCGGCGAAGACGCTCGAGGGGGGGAGGATGCCGGAGATGGAAGGGGTGTCGAGCGCCCTGGGCGCCGGGCTCGGCCTCTTCTCGCAGGGGTTGGATGCGTTCAAGAACCTCAAGACGCTCCCTGGGTTCGTCTCGAAGGGTCGAAAGACCATTGCAGGAAGGTCGGCCGTCTGCGCGACGTGGTCACCTTCGTACGCGCAGGGAACCGTCGAGCAGTGCCTCGATTTGGGGACCGGCGCGGTCCTGTTCTGGGCGGCCGACTCGCCGGGGGGACCTACTCGGATTCAGGCAATTGAGGTTGGCGCACCGTCCAACCGTGACTTCACTCCGACACATCCGGTGACCGAGCTTCCGCGTTCCTAGGCCCGGCAGGATCTGAGGCGGCGCAACGATCGACCCCGGTGCGATCCCGCGCGTCGAGGGCACCCCCGTGATCATTCACGTCAGGGGTGAAGACGGTGGTTCGAACTCCGTCCGCTCAGTTGCGCGGAACACCGTCTCTGCCTGTTCAGGGGGGACGGATCGGAACGCTTCAATCGGCCAGTTTCCCCTGGTGGAAGTCCTGCAAGCCCTCCCGAAACGCATGGTTTGAGAGTCGTCCACTCAGGACCACGAAGAGCCCCTTCGACATCGAGACCTAATGTCGGCTCATCCAAGATCAGCAGCGGGGTCCGTTTGATCAGGGCACACGTAAACGCCAACTTCTGCTGCATGAATGGAGTTCTCTACAACCGATGTGGGAAAGTCAACGTGCAGGCGGGACCTCCGGTGCCGAGGCACGCGTGCTGCAAAGGGCTGCCCGGTTCCCTGTGGTTGCGTTTTTGGTGTTTATGGAATACCATGCAGCCATGCCTCGCACTGGATACACCACGGTTGACGACCTGCTGACAACCGGGCAGGCGGCCAAGCTGCTGGGGACGTCTCGGCAGCACGTCGTCGATCTCTGCACCAGCGGGCGGCTGAGCTATCAGAAGGTGGGGGCGCATCGTCGGGTTTCGCGCCGCGCTGTAGAAGCAATCCAGGAACGGTCGCTGGAACTGTCGCCTGATCAGGAGCGGAGCTTGTGGCTACACCGCGCAGTTGCGGGGAAACTCGCGCTCAATCCGTCACGGGTGCTCGGCCAGGCGCGACGAAATCTAGGGCGCCTTCGTGAGGTGCATACCCGGGGTCGCGTGCAAGCCCAATTCGACGCGTGGCAAACGTTGCTGGACGGACCGCTCACCTCCCTCATGGATTTCCTCGTTTCGAAATCACCGAGCGCTTTGGAGCTGCGGCAGAACAGCCCGTTCGCCGGAGTGCTGTCCCAGACTGAGAGGTGCAAGGCGCTGGAGGCCTTCCACCAGGCGACGCGGGCCGCCTAGGCATGCGCCGCCGCTAACTCGAGCATGTCCTGCGGGCAGCGTGCCAAATCGCCGAAACCACGGAGGCCCTCGTCATCGGCAGTCAAGCCATACTCGGTACTTACTCTGAGGGTGCATTGCCGCCGGAAGCATTCAGTTCGATCGAGGTTGATCTTGCGGAGCCGAAGTTGTCGGAGGCGATGTGGTCCCTGTCTCGTGACCGCCTACGTCCGATAAGGTTGACGCAGGCCGGCGAACATTGGGAAGTGCTTCGTGTTGAGGGTCCCCAGCGCGAGCCCAAGCTCCTCAGCGGTGGCGGCGATGACGAGGTCGGCAGTGGCGATGCCCGGATGGCTTCGTCTCCACTTGCGTCCGAGTTCTCCTGCGCGACGTGCGACAGGCTCATCGACGTCCGCCCAGCGGAAGGATCCGAACAACCGCTCGGTCACGGTCCTTTCGGCGCTGCGCATGCCCCGAAGCACCTCAACGCGCGTGACTTCAGAGCACGTAGGCGGCTCGTTCAATCCTCGCGCGTAGGCGATCGCGGGCGCGAAGCCCCGCAGTAGATCGATGACGACAGAAGTGTCGAACAGCACGCTCATCGGCGGCGCCGCTCGATCTCATCCTGTCGTCGTACGTCGCCGGCGCGGATGGATTCGACGTACGAACGGCCATCCGGCAGTGAATCGACCGGAGATGCCACGACGTCATCCAGCGCAGCGCGGAAGCGGGCTAGGCGGGTGGACTCGTCCGAGGGCGCGTCCAAGAAGGAATCGATCGCTTCGCGGATCAGCGTGGACTTGGTCACGCCCGAACTCGCCGCGCGTCGCGACAGTCGCGTGTCTTGATCGTCTTCGAGGTAGATCTGGGTTCGACGCATGATGTATATCTTGTACATCACCGCCGAATGACGTCAAGCGCTGATGAGCCTGGTCGAGACGCTTTGGAGGATCGATCGGTCTTCTTGCCGGTCCTTAGACGCGTCGCACCTGGCGGGACAAAAAGGATATGGAGGAATCGCGTCGAACCTGCGTCCTGAGAGTCGGTGATGTGGTCTCGTGCGTTGCGCGGGGCCGGTGGAGGGGGCTGCGGGATGTTGGATGGCGCACGGGTGAGGAAGAGTTCTGTGGGCGCGCGCACGGCGCGCGCGGTGGCGATTGGTTTGAGCGCCCTGCTTGTCATCAGTTCGTTGGCAGGCGCGGGCGCGTCGTCGGCCGGCTTCAATGCGGCCGGAAGTGTCGAGCAGGTGTACGTCACCGGTCTCGAGCCCGGCGCGCAGATGTCGCTCATCACTCCCGACGGGGAGGTCCTCTACACGCAGAATGCCAACCCGCTGGGTGGGCTCCTGTTCCGCGACGTTCCGCCCGGTACCGGGTACCGCGCGCGCCTGGACTCCGATGGGACTCTGTCGGACCCGCTCACGGTGCATAACACTGACCCGGCACCCTGGGATCCGAGCATTTACCAGCAGCCCATCTCGGACAACGGCTACTCCTACCTCACCACCCGGGACGGGACGCAACTCGCCCTCACCGTGCATCCGCCTACAAGCCCGGCGGGCTTCCCCGGCGTACCGGCGGGAACCTCGCTCCCGAACGGACCCGACTACCTTCCGCCGTACCCAACGCTGATCGAGTATTCGGGATACGGGTATGCCGATCCCGCGGGACCGCACAGTGGCATTGCAATCCTCGCGAATCTCATGGGTTACGCGGTCGTGGACGTGAACATGCGCGGGACGGGTTGCTCGGGCGGCGCCTTCGACTTCTTCGAGCCGCTGCAGGGCCTGGACGGATACGACGTGATCGAGACGATCGCCAACCAGCCGTGGGTGCTCGGCAACAAGGTCGGCATGATGGGCATCTCGTACGGCGGCATCAGCCAGTTGTTCACCGCGCAGAACAACCCTCCCCACCTTGCCGCGATCTCTCCGATGTCGGTTATCGACGCCACGGCGACGACGCTGCTTCCCGGAGGCATCCTCAACACCGGCTTTGCCGTTTCCTGGGCGCAAGAGCGCCAGAAGGAAGCACGGCCCGCGCCGGACGGGCAGGGTTGGGCAAACACACAGATTGCCGCCGGCGACGCGACGTGCGCTGCGAACCAGGTGTTGCACGGCGAGGCGACCGACCTGATGGCCAAGATCGAGGCCAACACTCTTTACAACCCGCCGGTCGCCGACCCGCTGGATCCGGTGACCTTCGTCCACAAGATCAATGTGCCGACGTTCATGGCCTGCCAGTGGCAGGACGAGCAGACCGGTGGTCACTGCCCGGAGCTCTTCGCGAACTTCACCGGCACGGACAAGAAGTGGTTCACCTTCACCAACGGCGCTCACATCGACTCGCTGGACCCGGAGACGTACAACCGCTGGTACGACTTCCTGGAGTTGTACGTTGCCAACAGGGCACCGATCGTCAACCAGGCAGTCGTCCGGGCAGCCGCACCGGTCGTCTTCCAGGCGGCCATGGGGCTTCCTCAGGACGACGTGGTCACGTTGCCGCCGGATCCCATCCAGATGATGCCCACGTATGAAATGGCGCTTGCCGCGTTCGAGAAGTTGCCGCCGGTGCGCGTGCTGTTCGACAACGGCGCCGGTACCTCGCCGACGGGAAGCGCTATCCCGGGGGATCCCTATCCCGGGTTCGAGCGGTCCTTCTCTACGTTCCCCGTCCCCGGAACTGCCGCACAGACTTGGTACTTCGGACCGGACGGTTCGCTCTCGGACCGGCTCCCGGTGAGCGCGGGCGCCGACCAGTACACCTCCGACGCGAGTGCACTGCCTTTGACCAACTACACGGGCGGTACCGGTGGCGGAGGCCTGTGGGGTAACGCGTCACAGTGGAAGTGGAACTGGAAGCCGAATTCCGCGGGAACGGCCGTTTCGTACGTGTCGGAGCCTCTGGCAGTTGACACCACCGTCCTCGGCGCCGGCGCGGTGTACGTTCAAGTGAAGTCGTCGACCGACGACGTGGACCTTCAGGCAACGATCAGCGAGGTCCGCCCGGACGGCAACGAGACGTTCGTTCAGAACGGCTACATGCGCGCGAGCGAGCGCAAGCTCTCGACCGATTCCAACAACCTGTTCAAGCGGCCGGGCACGTTGCTCTCTCCGATCCCGACCTTCCTGGCTTCGGACGTCATGCCCATGCCGAGCGGCAGTTTCGTTCCGGTTGCTATCCCGCTGTACTACCAGGGCCACATGTACCGCGCGGGGTCGCGCATCCGTGTGACCATCGCTGCTCCCAACGGCGCGCAGCCCGTCTGGTCATTCGGTCGGACGGTGCCGAGCGGAACGCCGGAGGTCTCGATCGCGTATTCGCCGTCTCAACCGTCAGCCTTGGTGTTGCCGGTCGTTCCGGGCTTCAAGGCGCCGACACCGCTGCCGCCGTGTCCGAGCCTGCGCAACCAACCGTGCAGGCCCTACGCGCCGATCGTGAACGAGGGTGCGCCCTAGGACGCTGCAGCAAGAGGAGGCTGACCACAATGCTCAAAGCAACTCGCGCGCGCCGCGCGCTCTGTGCGATTTCGATTCTCGCCGCGGGACTCGGCATCCAAGTAGCGTCCGCAGAGGACCAGAACCCTCTCGACGGTATGCAGGGCGGTCCGACCGACTTCTATTCGGTGAGCGACGGCACCTCGATCGCGTTCACGACGTGCTACCCCAACAACTATGACCCTTCGAAGAGCTACCCGGCGATCCTTGAGATGGCCGGGTACGAGAACGGCTCCCAAGGCATCACTTTCGATCCGGATGGGTACCCGCACTGCACCGGGCGCACCACGACCGGGCAACTGCGCGACTGGTACGGCGAGAACGGCGACTACGGCAACCCACCGGAACCGCCGCTTGCTGAAGATAGCGACGCAATCGCGATGGGCACGCACTACCACGACGATTACTTCGTGATCCACGCCTCGGTCCGCGGCACAGGGTGCTCCGGCGGCGAGTTCGATCTGTTCTCCAGCCGCAGCGCGCTCGACGGCTACGAGTTGATCGAGGACTACATCGTCCGCGACGCGCAGCACCCGTCGTGGAAGTCGAACGGAAAGGTCGGGCTGATCGGTCACTCCTACAGCGGCATCACGGCGACCTTTATCGCGGAGACGCAGCCGCCGTCCCTCGTGGTGTCCTCGCTGTCCGGCTTGATCGACGACCTCTACCGCGGCATCACGTATCCGGGCGGGATCTTCAACGGGTTGTTCCCACCGGAGTGGAACCTCGGCCTGCGGAACGCGTACGACGTCGCCGGGGCGAGCGCGCAAGGCCTCGTGCGCAACCTGCGCGACCGGCCCGCCCTCGCGCAACAGTGCGCGGCGAACATGGCGACGCATCGCCGCAATGTGCTCGACGACCCGCTTGTGCACGGCCTCGGGCAGACAGACAGCGAGTGGTTCCGCGCGCGCTCGCTCATCACGCTGGTGAGCAAGATCAACCGCCCGTACATGGCAACGGGCACGTTCCAGGATGAGCAGACCGGCCCGCGCTTCGAGCACTTCTGGGAGCAGATCCCCGCGGGTCTTCCAAAGCGGCTGCTGATGACGAACGGAAACCACGGCACCAACGTCGCTCCGGAGCAGGTCTGGAAAGACCGCAAGGCGTGGATCGACCACTGGATGGGCATCCCCGACGGCAACAACTACTACGAGGAAATCGGTTTCGATCCGGGAGCGACACCAGTCAGCGTGCGGACGCTCTTCGAGTTGAAGACCGACAACACGACCGACGAAACGAAGGACTCCACGTCGTTCCCGCGCGAGGACACGGCGTGGACGCCGTTCTTTGTGAACGGTGTGGACGCAACGACCGGGTCGGGCACTCTGTCAACGACGGCGGCGACGGCGGCGGGAAGCGCGAGCTACCTGTCCGGCACAAAGCGGCAGTCGTGGAGTTTTGAAGTGCAAGGCGACACCGGACAGAACCCCGGACCGCCGGCTACCACGCGGCATGCTCCTGACGAACTCGAGTTCCGCTACACGGTTCCGGAAGGTGCGCCGCTCGTTATCGACGGGCCGATCACCGCGAACCTGTTCCTGTCGACGACCGGGATCGACACGGACATGTTCGTTCAGGTGATCGACGAGTTCCCCGGTGGAACCAACATGCTCGTCCTTCAGCGCGGAATGCAGCGTGCGAGCTTTGATGCGATCGACGCCGGCCATTCTGACTACTTCGGCATCGATCCGGTCGTGGGCGGGCCCTTCATGTACCGTCCGATGCGGCCGTACTCGAGCCAGACTTTCGTCACGCCGGGCGAGATCAAGCAGTACCTCGTAGAGGTCTTCCCGGTTGCGCACATCTTCCGTCCGGGTCACACGCTGCTCGTCAAGCTGATGGCGCCGCCGGCTGTGGACTCGCAGTACTCGTATACGCCCGGGGATTCGCCGGTCACGCTGAACACGCTGCACTTCTCGCCGACACAGCCGACGCGCATCACGCTTCCCGTGGTGGGGGCGCCGCCGGGCATTACCGCGATCGGTCCGGCGTGCGACGGTTACCAAGCGATCCGCTGCGTGTCGGAGTAGCGAACCAGCGGGCGTTCTTAGATGAATTTGCGCCGCCGGAAATAGACGTAGAGGGCTGCGGCAGACGCCGCCATCAGCCCGACTGAGAAGAGGAAGCCGGCGCGTCCGCCTGAACTCGGGATGAGGTCGAAGTTCATCCCGTAGACGCTCGCAATGAAGGTCGGGACGGCGATAATCGCCGCCCAGCCTGTCAGGCGTTTTGTGACATCGTTAAGTGCGTTGGACTGCTCGGTTCGTCGGAGCTCGAGGAGTGCGTCGAGAAGGTCGTCCACGTTCCGAACTTGATCGGTGATCCGCATGATGTGGTCGAGCACGTCTCGGAAGTAGTTCGCCGTCTCCTTCGTCTCCACTTGTGTGTCGGCCCGGGCAAGGAACTCGGTCAGCGCGCGGCTGCCCGGAAACGCATACCGGCGAAGTCGCGACAGGCGCTGCTTGATCGAGTAGACGCGCGCGCCGGACGAAGCCGTGGGATTCCCCAGCAACTCGTCCTCAAGTCGCTCGACCTCCAGTTCGATGTCGTCGGCCAAGGCTTGATAGTCGTCAACCAGAGTGTCGAGCAGCGAGTGCATGATCCACGAAGAGCCGTGTGCGTGATCTCGCAGTTGTCCCCAGCGCCGCTTCATGGCCAGATCGACGATTCGCGAAGCGCCGGCGTGCAGAGTCAGGACGAAGCCTTTGGCAGCGAAGCAGGCGATCTGCCGGGACTCGAGTTGCTCTCTGACGATATCGAGTTGGTGCATGACGACGAAGAGATGGTGCTCGTATGACTCGAACTTCGGGCGCTGGCGGGCGTTGAACGCATCTTCAACCGCAAGCGGATGCAGGCCGAGTTCGGTTGCGATCATCTCGATGTCTTGTCGCGTGATCAGGTCGACGTCGGCGTCGGCCCAAACGAGCAGTCCCGCCTCTAGGGACTCGGAGATCTTCGTGAGGTCGGTGAGCGCGCGCCAGTCTCCCTCGAGTGCGTGCGTGAATGCTCTCAGCATGCCTGAAACGATACTCCCAGCAGGTTCCGAAACCTCGGCAGGACCGGGGCGAGCCGCCCCGGTTGGCGCATGATGGGTCCGTAGGAGCGCACGAGTACTAGGGCTGCGACGGTCTTTCCACATCGATGAGGACTGTTGCCCTCGGGACCACGCTCACGAGCGGCGTCAATTAGAAACTGCAGGTTCCGAAATCGAAGAAGTGGAATCTGCCGTTGGGGCTCAAGTGCCCCACGATGTCGATACTGTCGGCGACTCCGCCGCCTTGACTGATGAACCTGATCTTGCCCACCAACCGCGTCGGGTCGGAGTAGGTCTCCGCTCCGACGACTCTGTAGGCGGCGCCTGCCCCATCCCTTGCCCGAACGTTGATGAGGTTGATGTGTGCGCCGACGGATAGATCGCGGAACACGAAGGAGAATCTTCCGGATGTGAAGGTGTACGACGTGGGGCCGCAGGTGATTGGGCCGTCCATGCCCGCGATCTCCGTGGCCGGGTAGGAGGCGTGGCGCACGGGACTTGCCAGACTCGGAGAAGCACTGAGCACCAACACCAGGGCGGACATGGCGGCAAGTGCGGCTAGCCTGCGAAGCATGGGGCACTCTCCCTCGTTGCACGGGTAGGTCATTGGTACAGCGCTTAGGGTCGGCGACCTTCTGGGGATGCGCTGTGGGATTCTCGGTTCGATGCCTCCCGTGGTCGCGACTCTGCACCGCATTCTGCCGGACCGTGAGGGCCATGCGGCCCCCGCCAGAGGGGGCGGTGCCTATTGTCCGTGGGCGCTACGAAAAGAGGCGGTTCGTTAGGTCTATCTGCTTATCTGACCCGACCCAAGCTCGTATCTTCCCGCATGGCAGCCGAATCCATGACGTCTGCACCCGACAACACGTCTACGAGCGATGCGGGCGGGTGCAGTGTCCGGCTTACGTGCAGGCGCGCGTGACGAACGGCGTCGTCCAGTGCTGAGAACGTGTGCGCCTCCGACGCCAGTCGATCGAAGACCCCTACCGCACCCATGACCCGGATGTGCGCGGCGCGCGGACCTTTCAGCAGTACCGTGATCTTGCGCCGTTCCAGGTTGGTGACGATCTCGCCGAGCGCGTGTGCGCCGGTTGCATCGAGCATCTGCATCTGAGGCAGGCGCAGGATCACGACCTTAACGTCGCTCACGGCGCTCAACTCGGTCAGGAACCGCTGCGCGGCACCGAAGAACAAAGCCCCGTCGATGCGGTACGTGACGATGTGTTCGTGCAGGAGCGCCGCCTCGGTTTCGCCGTCGACTTCGGGCGGCGTGTCGAACGACTCGATGCTGGCACTGCTCGTGCGCGCGATGTTGCGAAGCGCAAGCAGGGATGCCGAGACGATGCCGACCTCGACCGCGAAGATCAGATCGAAGGCGATCGTCGTTATCGCCGTGAGGACTAGAACGATCGCGTCGGAGCGCGTGGCGCGCACAACCGCGCGCACGTTGAGAGGCTCGATCATGTGGACGGCGGTGACCATCAACACGCCGGCGAGGGCTGCGAGCGGGATCTGGGATACCAACCCTCCGGCGAACAGCACGACGAGCACGAGCACGAGGGAGTGGAACATGGCTGCCGCGCGCGTGCGCGCGCCGGCGCGCACGTTCACCGCCGTGCGCGCGATCGCGCCGGTTGCCGGCATGCCGCCGAACAACGGCGAAACAAGATTCGCGAGTCCCTGGCCGAAGAGTTCGCGGTCGGGATCGTGCCGAGGAAGGTCGGCGAGTCCATCCGCGACCTTCGCCGATAGCAGGCTTTCGAGCGCCGCAAGGGCGGCGACGGCGAGCGCGGGACCCAGGAGACTGCTTGCGCCGTGAAACGATGGGATCGTCGGTATCGGCAGCGAGTGCGGCAGCGTGCCGATGCGCGCCACGTCGAAGTGTGCCAGCTTCGCCACGATCGTTGCGGCGGCGACCGCAATGAGCGAGCTTGGCAAGGTGTGCCGAATTCGATTCGCGACCACCATGACGACGACAACTACGGCGAGGAGAATTGCTGCCGCAGCGTTGCCGTTCTTGAAGGACGAACCGACGACACGGAGCGCGACGGCGGCGGTGTTGCCTCGCGGCGGATTCATCACGCCGAGGGCCGCGGGTACTTGCTGCAAGAAGATGATCGTTGCGATCCCGACGGTGAAGCCTTCGACCACCGGCCAAGGGATGAACGCTAGATACCGGCCGAGCCCCGTCACCGCCGCGGTGACGATCAGTATCCCGGCGAGGATGCCGACCACGAACACAGCGTCGGCACCGAATCGCATAACGACCGGAACCAGGACGACCGTCATCGCGCCGGTCGGCCCGGATACTTGAACGTTTGATCCTCCAAAGAGCCCCGCAACAAGACCGGCAATGATCGCGGTGATCAGTCCTGCGCGCGCGCCGAGTCCGGTGGTCACTCCGAACGCGAGCGCAAGCGGAAGCGCAACGACTCCGACGGTGATGCCGGCGACGGCATCGTTTCGCCAATGCCGCGCAAACCCTGCGTAGTCGCCGGGGCTTGGAAGCAGTCTGCGTACTCGAGACGTCAAAGACGTGCCGCGCGCAGATCTTCGAGCAAGTCGTACGTGCTCGAAAGTGAGTTGATGAGGACGCGCTTCGCAGCCGCGAGCACGTCGACGAGCTGCGGGTCGCATATCTCGTAGACCGACGACGAACCTTCGCGGTGCGCGTTCACCAATCCGGCGCGTCGAAGCACGGCGAGTTGCTGGGACAGATGCGACGCTTCGAGCCCGGTCTCGAGCAGAAGCTCCGCCACGGAGCGCGGCCGTTCCGCAAGAAGCTCGAGCGTACGGATGCGGGCCGGATGGGCGAGCGCCTTGAACAGCTCAGCCTTGATCTCGGAAATAGGCCTGTTGACCTGCGGATTCACTACGTGCTCCCTTAGTACAGTTCTATCAATTGACGATATTATCATAAGTGCCGCGCCCTTGTGAAGGGTGTGGCGGCTCGGACATCGGTGAATCAGGAGGAGGGGGTGCTCCGGGAGGGCGGCAACATGGTGAGGAGCATGGTTGACGGCTCCACGGCCTTCAACGAATGCGCGGCGCCGGGCTCCATGTGGACCCAGGTGCCGGGAACCATCTCGACCTCTTCTCCTTCGACGGTGAACCGGAGCCGTCCGGCCAGGACCTGGACGATCGCCGGGCGCGCGGCGGTGTGTTCCGTGAGGCCCTCGCCCGCATCGAATCCGAAGACGGTCACGTCGATGTTGTCGTCGCGGTGGACGACCTTGGAGACGACGGCTCCGGTCTGAACCTCTACTTGTCCGGTGGCGTCCCTGATCGTGGTGTGTGCCATGAGTTCCCTCCGTGGAGGTCCGGGTCTTTGAATCAGCCTACTCGCGCGGTTGGCGACGCGAGTGCACATCCTTGAGTCATTGATTTGATCCACCCTCGGTCGTAGCGTGGACGCGATTTGCTGGACGTCTCCAAGGGAGGTCCGCTCGATGCATAGATGGAAGCAGAAGTTGCGCCCGACCGCCGTTCTGGTCGGGGTGCCGGGGGTGATTCTCGCGCTGTCGATGCCGGCGCTTGCGTCCTTCACGACCAACACGGTCGGATGCAAGGGACACGCGACGATCACGTCGTCCGACGGCAAGAAGTATGAGATCGACGCCAAGGACGTTGCGGTGACACTCCCGAAAGAGGGGAACGCCGCATGGAGCGGCAGCACGACGCCGATCAGCCATGATCATCATGGAAGCGTCGGAATCGACTTCGGCTTCATCAAGCCCGCCGTCGGTAAGTGGGCCTCGGAGAACTTGCGCAACACGCAGGGGTCGAGCGGCGTGAAGCACTACGAGATCCCTTCTTGGGTTCCCGGCGGGAAGATCAAGGTCTTCGGCACGCATGTCGCCAAGGAGGGAATGTGCAGCGGCTCCGTCGAGGTCACTCTTGACGGCGGTGCCGGCCCCGTGGGGTTCGCGAGCCTCGCGTTGACGGTCGCGTTCGGCGCGATGCTCATCTCTGCAGGGAAGGGGAAACCATGAAACGGCGCGGCCATCCCGTGCGTGGGTTCGTCGCCGGCTTGTTGACCGGCCTGTTCCTCATGGTCGACTTGATGATCTTCAAGGTGATCGCGCCTGGGACGCTCACCGTCGCGGTCATTCCGGTCGCGCTCGCGGTGCTGGGTGTCCTCATGGGCGTCACGGCGCCGTTCGGCAAGAAGGAGTCGGCCACGGCTGAGTAGTTCCGTTCACTGAGACAAGATCCGGCTGATCGTCGCGATACGGCCGTGCGGGGGCGCACTCGGTCGCGCGCGCTGTTACTCGTATTGAGTGAGCGCCACATGTGACGCCTCGTCCATACGAAATTCGGCTGCTCGAAGGGTTGCCCGGCTTGCTGCCGCGCAGCACGGCGTGTTTACGCGAGCGCAGGCGTTGGCGTGCGGTGCCGCTCGAAAGACGATCGACCGCCGGCTGATCTCGGGTGTGTGGGATCGCCTATTTCCCGGCGTGTATCGACTCGCGGGGGCGCCGGCAACGTGGCGGCAGTCCCTTCTGGCCGCGTGCCTGGCCTGGGGAGAAGGCGCCGTGGTTTCTCACTGTGCGGCGGCCGCACTGTGGGGGTTTCCGGGCTTCGCTCCCGGCAGCATTGAGTTAAGTGTGCCGCGCGCGCGCTGGCGCGCGCGCGGCCACATCGTTCATCGACCAATGCCTCTGGCGCGCGCCGACGTGACGAAGATCGACGGTATCCCGGTTACCACCGTGGCGCGCACGTTGATCGATATCGCGGGAGTGGCGCCTGCCGGGGTTCTCGAGGAAGCGCTCGACGACGCTCTTCACCGGAAGCTGGTGACGGTTGCACGACTGCGGCGACGGATTCAGGAGACCGGCTGCCGAGGCCGCCGAGGAAGCGGCGTGCTCGCGGATCTCGTCGGCGCGCGCCACGCTTCGCGCAAAGTGCCCCAGAGCGTGTTTGAGACACGGCTGCTGCGGGTCCTTCGCGGAGCGGGCTTTCCGCCGCCGGCCATCCAGCACAAGATCCGGACGCGCGCCGGACTAGCGGTACTCGATTTCGCATATGTCGAGCACCGAGTAGCGATCGAGGCCGATGGGTTCCAGTGGCATTCGAGCCGGCAGCAGTGGGATCACGATCGCGCGCGCCGCAATGCGCTCACCGTGCTTGGCTGGACGGTGATCCACGTGACTTGGCTGCAACTTCGCGATCGCCCGGACGAAGTAGTCGAAGCGATACGCGCAGTAGTCAGCCGCGCGCTGCCTTGACCCCTGTGTCGCAGGCGTGATTGAGCCGACCGGCCGCTACCGGTAGCGCGGCCCTGCCCAGGCGGGAAGTGAGGTCTCCGTTTCCGCCACCTCGACCTCGCTGTAGTACCGGAGCATCCAGTACGTGGCGAGGAAGTCGATGCTTGGACCACGCCACGGGACGTTGTGGTCGCCGCCGATGATGGTCGGGTCCTTCTGCCACAGGAAGTCCGCGTAGCGACGCACGCCGGACACAAGGGGCGCCGCATTGGGCGCGCGCGGCGTTGGTGCTCGCCTGAAGTGAGCGCCACATGTGACGCCTCGTCCATACGAGAACCGCGCGCTCAAGAGGATCCGGCCGGCGCGCGGAGAAAGGGATGGATATGTCCCGTGTGTGGTTGGCCGTCGCCTCGGCGCTGTTGCTTCTCACGCCGTTCGCATTCGCGCGCGGCCTGGGGCTGGAGCCGACGCCGTTGTGCGACCGGGCCGACGGTGGCCTTCCGGCCGGCCCGGTTCGGGAGGACGCTGAATATCAGCTTCGTGTCGCCTCATTCAACGTGCTGCACGGTCTCACCGACGAGGGCGACCAGACGCTCGAGCGGCGATTGGAGATCCAGGTACAGGAGCTGGCGGACAGTGGAGTCGACGTCGTGGGTCTGCAGGAGGTCAGCGAGTCGACGAATCACGGTCGAGTGATCCAGCGGCTGTCGGCGGAGTTGGCGAGGGTGACGGAGCAGACCTGGTATTGGTGCTGGTTCCGCACCGAGCCGCACGCTCCAGGCGTGCCCGACACGCGGCCGGGAGGCGGCGACCCGCTATCGGATCAACTTGCGGCGCACTACAACTCGCACGAGAACGAGTGGTACGAGGGCGCTGCGGTGCTGAGCCGGTGGCCGATCCTGCGGGCGGCCGCCCATCGCCTTCCCGGTGAGGATGTAGTGGGTCGTCTCACGGGTGAGTGCTTGCCGGCGCAGGACCCAGTCTGCGCGCTCGACCTCGCGCTCGAGCCGCGGGCTGCGGTGTGGGCGGAGGTGAGTACGCCGCGGGGACCCCTGTCCGTCGTGGCCGCGCATACGTCCGGCAACGTCGACCAACACGCGGACTTGGCGAGATGGGCGAGCGACCGCTCGCTGCGCGACCGAAGCGCCGTCATTGTGTGCGACTGCAACGCTGTGTCTTCCAGTGCCGCCTACGCCGCGCTCGTCGATCGTTCGTGGCTCGATACCTACTCGACCCTCCGCGCCGATGAGGGCTCGACCGTCGATCAGCAACTCACCGCGACGGGGCCGACCGTGACGGAACGGATCGACTACGTCTGGCTTCGCGGGGGCTCGGCGCTGCAGCCTGTCGAGTCGGAGCGCTTCATGAATGCGCCGGTCGACGGTTTGTGGCCGAGCGACCATTGGGGCGTCCTGACGACTTTGCGTTGAACTCCGCCACACGGCGGATCCACAACGTCCATCCGGTTCCTGCGCCTGCAGGCCGCTCGTCCACACCCAGGTCTTTTGAAGCTATGGAATGTGGACCACGACCTCGGAGCGTGCATTGGTTGTGAATGGTTGGGGGAGCGCGCAAGAATGGACGCATGTCGAATCAGGGTCTGCTCATCGCGGAGACGACGTCCGGCTTCACTCCGCCGCCGCGCGAGCCGTTGACTCAGGACTGGGCTGGTGACCCGGCGCGGATGTTCAGGGCGTTGGGTGACCCGGTGTCGGCATGACCGCGTTATGAGCGTTCCCACCAAGCCGGCCGACGTTGTGGTCGGCAAGCTCTCCACGCTTGATCGGTTCCTGCCGGTGTGGATCGGCCTTGCCATGCTCGTGGGACTGGTTCTGGGCCGCGGCATCCCCGGCCTCAGAGACGTGTTGCAGGCCGTGCAAGTGGACGGGATCAGTATGCCCATCGCGATCGGGCTGCTCGTGATGATGTACCCGGTGCTGGCGAAGGTCCGCTACGACCACCTCGGTTCCGTCACCGGCGACAAGCGCCTGCTGGCCGGCTCGATGCTGCTCAATTGGGTGCTTGGGCCGGCACTTATGTTCACCCTGGCGTGGATCTTCCTGTCCGATCTGCCCGCGTACCGCACGGGGCTGATCATCGTGGGACTCGCTCGGTGCATCGCTATGGTCATCATCTGGAATGACCTCGCCTGCGGCGATCGCGAAGCCGCCGCTGTGCTGGTGGCCATCAACTCGGTGTTCCAAGTGTTCGCGTTTGCCGCGCTCGGCTGGTTCTATCTGAACGTCCTGCCGGGTTGGCTTGGGTTGGACCAGAGCCACATCGACGCATCGGCCTGGGACATCGCCCGCAGCGTGCTGATCTTTCTGGGCATCCCGCTGTTGGCCGGGTTTCTCTCTCGCCGCGTCGGCGAAAAGGCCAAGGGGCGCACGTGGTACGAGGAGAAGTTCATTCCTCGCATAGGGCCTTTCGCCATCTACGGGCTGCTGTTCACGGTGGTCGTGCTTTTCGCCCTGCAGGGTGAGGCCATCACCAGCAACCCGCTCGATGTCGCGCGCATCGCGCTGCCGCTGCTCGTCTACTTCGCAGTCATGTGGAGCGGCGCCTACGCCCTCGGCGCCTCCCTCGGCCTCGGCTACGAACGCACCACCACGCTCGCGTTCACGGCCGCCAGTAACAACTTCGAGCTAGCCATCGCGGTTGCCATCGCAACATTCGGAGTCACGTCGGGCCAAGCCCTGGCCGGCGTCGTCGGTCCGCTCATCGAGGTACCCGTTCTGGTGACCCTGGTTTACGTGAGCCTGGCTCTGCGTCGACGCTTCGCCACTCACACGTTCGTTCCGTCGGCTTAGCGCCGGGAGTCGCTATCGCCGCGAGCGGCGATAGCCGAAGCTGCCTCCGGTCAGAAGTAGAACCAGCACAACAATCAGCAGGATTGTCAACATGATCTCACCTCCGTTCTGGAGTGCATTCTTGCCGCCCGGCGTTACCGGAACGTCACCGCACTAACAGATCGAGATCCGAGCTGAATCCGCCAGACAAAGACGACCATTCGGCTGGAGCTTGGTGGAGTCCATCCCGTGTCGGTAGGTGCGGCCGTGACGCTGCAGTAACACGCGGTGAGAACACTTGTCGCAGACAGAAGTTGGAGGTTCCGGCGTTGCGCACCCGCCTTCGTCGAACAAACGTCGAACAAGCAAGGAGGAGTGAGATGGGCATTGGCATCAGCATCTTCATCGGGGCCGTCGGCGCGATCTTGCGTTATGCGCTCACGGGTCCGGCCAACCAACAGGGCTTTGACGTCCACACCGCCGGCGTCATTCTTATGATTGCCGGCGCGATCGGCCTCGTGTCGTCGATGTTGTTCTGGAGCAGCTTTGCGCCATTCGGCAGTCGCAGCCGGTCGGCCAGCCGCCGCGAGGAGACGATCACCCAGGATGGTCGCGAACAGGGCCGCGTTGTTCGCGAGACCCGGGACGACGTTGCGAGTTGATCATGCAATGCTAAGAGTCATTCGCGGGAGCGAGACGCTTGGTCGGGTTTCCTTCGTGCTTGGACTGCGAACGGCAACATGATTCCCGCACTGGTGGCAGTCGTCTTCTTCGTGGCGGTATCAGCCGCGTTGCATTTCAGTGCCTGGGCGGAGGATTGGCTTGCTCCGAGCGCTCGATCGAAGACGGAACGCATGCCGGAGGCGGCGCAATCGAGCGTCACGTCCGCGACTCCACTGAGTTCAATGGCGAACACAATTGCGGTTCGTGTCGCGTAGGAAGGCTATCCGCATCCTTTACTTGAGGAGGAGAGTGGCATGTTGAACGAGGACACGGCGAAGAACGAGGAGACGGCGAAGGAACTGCAGAATCCCCCTGGATCCCCCCAAGCCGAGGAGAGCGCGCCGGAGGAGCAGATGTGCTGTGACGGAAAGCGAACGGCTGCGGAGCATCGCTCAGAATCGTCTGACGGGAAGTGCTGCAGCGATTCCTGAGTCGCGTTGGGCTCCATCCGGAGGCGCGTTTTAGCGGGCGTTGTGAAGTTCGATCGTCCAGCGCCATTCACTTCCGTCGTCGGCGTTCCACCATGTGCGTAGGATTCCGACTTCTCCGCCGCAGAGAATGACCGGCTTGCCGAGGTCCTCCGGGCCGGGCCAGCCGTTGACGCGTTCCACGGCGTCTCCGACGAGCGACAAGCGGTCCATCGGCGTCGCCTTCTTTTGAGTCAGACCGTGACCGGCAGCGATCAGGACTCCATCCTCGGATCTCACCTCAACGTCGACGGTTTCAGGGAGCGCGTGCGCAATCAGGTGCTGGGTCGGGGCCAGTCGACCGCGCGCAAACTCCATGCCCGTCGCTCCGGCGTCCGGGATGCGGATGTTCCAGATATGGTCCGTCATCTGTCGCTCACCTTGCAAGCAACTCGTCACGAGAGCGTCACGGGGAGCCGCGGACTCGTCCGGACAGTTGACGTGAATCAACCACGCACGACGACGGCCGTCTTGAAGTACTTGGTGAAGGCGTAGTATTGGGAAGTTGTAACCGTCTTGACCCCACCACTGGAGCTTTTGGAAGGGTCGGCCACGATGAAATGGGTTGGGCTGCCGGGCTTGCCTCGGAAGCCCACGACCGTCCAGGTATGTTCAACGCTGTAGGCGGTCACGTAGCTGCCGTCCCAGGCCCTCCAGTTGTACTTGTGGATTCCGGTCGATCCTTTGTGGGCCCCCCACACGACCACCGGGTAACCGTTGTCGAGATAGCCGGCCAGGGTGGCATAGGAATACGTTCGAAGGGCAATGCCCGGCCGGCACTTATCGTAGGAGGTGGCTGCCAGGGCGATCGGTCGGTAATGAACCCCGTAGCCGTCTTTCATCATCAGGCCATCCACGTTTCCGCAGAAGGCTCGGTCCGGATTGCAGCCGCCGTTGCGGGCGGGACGGCGCGGATCGATACCGGTGATTTTGTAGACGGAGGTGTCGTAATCGATCCGGCCGGGATGGAAGTAGTTGTGCGCCATCCTCAGTGCTGCTCCTTCGCACGAAAGCCTCCGCTGCTGACGGTAATACGGCACCTTCAAACGGAGACCTCCATCTGAATAGCGCGTCCAAGGAGGAGTCACATACAGGATCCTCATGGTCGCAGAGGTAGCCGGGAGCCCGACGGCATTGCCCAGGAACTTCGCGGTTATCAACCGTTTCCCGGAAGCGCCGGCCTTGTATCTGATCGAGGCGTTGCCGTTGCTCAGAGTACGAGTCGAGCTGCCGGCGGGATTCCAACTGTCTCCGTCCCAG
Organism: Actinomycetota bacterium; assembly: GCA_041658565.1. Classification (NCBI taxonomy): domain Bacteria; kingdom Bacillati; phylum Actinomycetota; species Actinomycetota bacterium. The sequence goes on from JBAZZY010000002.1 coordinate 21,095, forward strand.
GCTTTTAGTTCGAACCGCACGCTCCCCGTAGCGTTGGGAGAGGTGTCGGCTCGCACCGTTAGGTAGCGGCCGTAGACGACCTCGTGGTACTGAGCGCACAAGTCCTTGATGCGATGTCCGCTGAGTCCGATAGCCAGGGCGGTCTTGTGTCGGACTGATGCGGCATATGAAAAGGCGGCATCGCTCGGCGGAGGCGTCTCGGTCTCTGGTGTCGAATCAGGAGGTGGGACAGCAGACCACAGGACCACGTAGAAGGCTTCCCCCGCCGCCAGCCATTTGCTCAGCGAGCAGGTCGAAGCTTCAGAGCATTCGGTGGTGCGACCGAAAAGAAGAGCCGAACGCTGGGCCGCATCGAATGGGTCGACAAAGGAAACGTCGTTCGCCTTGGCTCGGTAGATCGCCACTTCGCAGAGGGACAGCGGGCCGTTTTCATCGTCGTTTACGGTCAGCTCAAGCAGCGCAGGAACGCCGGAGGCTGATCCCTTGTAGATGGCGGCGTGAGGGTATCCCTCCGGGGCGGTTTCGCCGGCGCACGCCCCGGTGCCGGAATACCCTGCGGTCGATCCGGTTCCAGATGTGGAGCCCAAGGCGGCTCCTGCGTCCAGAAAGGGAGGTACTTGGGCGAGATCAAAGGGAAGCGGGTCGGCCAAGGCTGCCACGGCGCCTACCAGCAGAGCAACTGCGGTCGCCAAAGCGACTACCCCGAACTTCATCTTCACCGACAGGTCGCTCTGTGGTCGGTCGCGTCTGTTTGTCGGCACCACGCGACCTCACCTAGATCCGGCTCGGGGTCCGCCTTGCGGAGCGGCCAAGCATCTGAACTGCTGCGGACCGGCCGCTGGAGAATCCGAGTTCGGTGGATGACCCGGCAGGGAAGCTGCACGAGGTTCGGCAGCGCCCTGCTGTCGCGTGTGTCGTGAGGGAAACAACCGCTAATGGAAGATGCGGCTACTCGGGCGGATCATTCCGACGAGCCACACCACTGCGATGATCAGCGCCGCCCACCACAGGATCTTCGCAGTGAAGAGACCGAGCATGAACAACACGAGAGCCAGTACCAAAAGGAACACCATGACGTCCTCCTATCTTCGAAAAGTCGACTGTCTCATTCAGCGTCGTCGCGTCGCGTCACGCCGGCGTTACGGTCGGCTCATTCAGTTCGGATTGATGAACGCTTCCACCCATGTCCGGACGAGGGCGTAGATGTCCTCGGGGGTGGCCGCTGTAGCCATGGCTTGCTCGGGTTCCGACGAGTCGAGCGTTTGCGTGATCCGCGCCCGGAGTCCTTCGTGAGCGGTTGGTTCGGTCCATAAGCGCACGATCAGGAGCCCGGTGCGGTCGGAGGATGGAGTCTTCATGCACTCATCCTCGTTGGATTCCGTTACGGTGTTGTTACCGGGCCTTGTGGGCTCCAATTCGTCGTCCAACCGGTCCCGCTTAGCCCAAGCCCTCGATCAATGCGCGCAAGTCGTCGGAGGGGTCGAGCCCCAACTCGTTGTGAAGGAGTTGGCTGAATGCCTCGTACTCGCGGAGTGCTGAGGCGACGTTGCGCTCCGCGAGGTGCGCTTCGATGAGCGCGCGCCGGGCGCTCTCGCGCAAGGGTCCCCCGATACCGCCGCGATGCCGGCTTGCACGGCCTGGCCGAATCGCCCTTTCGAGCACAGTCGCCTGCACAAGGCCTCCAGCGCGCGCAAGCGAAGCTGGTGGTATCGCTCACGTTCTATCAGCACCCAATCCTCGGTCCAGTCGGGGAGGAGATCGGCGGACAGTACGTCCTCGTTTGCGGCGACTGCGTCGTCAAAGTCCTGCAGTGGGTCCAGCACCCTGTGGGCCAGTGCTTCACCTTCTCGCAGATCGATGGCTACCGTTGGTGACAACCGGACGTGATCGCTCGTGAGAGCGATCAGCGGATACGCGGGGTGGTGGATCCGCCACAGCGCTGAACGGAGGCTGCCTCCGGCGCGGTGTTCCGTTGATTCCCCCCATGGTGAGCCGCCGACAAACGTCCGTAGCAGCGGCCGATTGTGGAGAGCGAGGAAGCAGACCAGCCGCTGGGCGTCCATTGGCAAAGCGACATCTTCCGCTTCGATGCTCAGACGAAAGCCCCCGAGGAGACCAAGACGCACCGGGGCCGGAGCCCCAGCCGAGGCGGAGTCGATGCCCGAACTCATCGTTTTCTCCTCCTCTCCTTCACTTCCAGCATTTAATTTTACGCTGCCCCCGCCTGCTTTCCGAGTCTGCGCGCCCGGTTTGACCGTGACGTTGCCGTAACGCGCGGTGGTCACGCTGGCAGAAGAGCCGGTGTTTCCACCGATAGAACACCGCTGAGAGAAAAGGAGCTGTCGATATGGGCGGTAATGCGGACAAAGTGAAAGGCCGCATCAAGCAGACGATCGGCGCGCTTGTCGGCGACGAGAAGCTGAAGAGAGACGGGAAGCGCGACGAGCGTGCCGGCAGTACCAAGCAGAAGGCCGACGACGCGGTCGATGTCGTTCGCGACAAGCTCGAGAAGGTAGCGGAAACGCTTTCGCCGGGCGAAAAGGAGAAGTGAGATGGGCATCGGCATCAGCATCTTCATCGGGGCCGTCGGCGCGATCTTGCGTTACGCGCTCACGGGTCCGGTCAACCAACAGGGCTTTGACATCCACACTGCCGGCGTCATTCTCATGATTGCCGGCGGTATCGGATTCCTGTCGTCGATGTTGTTTTGGAGCAGCTTTGCGCCATTCGGCCGTCGCAGCCGGTCGGCCAGTCGCCGCGAAGAGACGATAACCCAGGATGGTCAAGAACAGGGCCGCGTCGTTCGCGAGACCCGGGACGATGTTGCGAGTTGATCCGGCAGGATCAGTTTGCCCGATCGTAGCGGTCGTCGGCTTGCCGTCGACCGCTACGACGCACCAGCCGCGGATGCTGTACTCTACTCAGACGGTCGGATCATTCGACTGATGAGGTTCGCACGCTTTCCCTTCGCTCCTTCTAGCTTCGGGTAGGCCTTTGAGTCTCCCGAACGCGGCACGGTATGCCGTTACAGGAGTTGAGCTATGTCCAAATCTTTCACCGATCTTGGCGTGTCCAATGGGGTTGCGCGCACCCTTGAAAAACGCGGAATTGCCGAGCCGTTCGAGGTGCAGGCGCGCGTCCTTCCCGATGCGATTGCCGGCCGTGACGTTCTCGTTCGTTCGCGTACGGGCTCGGGCAAGACGCTTGCGTTCGCCATCCCGATCGTTGAGCGCGTGGATCGTAATGCCGCATCTCCCTCCGCGCTGATCCTGACTCCGACCCGCGAACTCGCATCGCAGGTTGCCAACGAACTGCGCGACATTGCCTCGGCGAAGAACTTGCGGGTTGCGGTGGTGTACGGGGGCGTTTCTATCCGCGAGCAGCAGCGCGCTGTGGCGAAGGCGAACATCTTGGTCGCGACGCCTGGGCGCTTGGAGGATCTGGTCAACCGACGCATGGTGTCCTTGGGCGGCATCACGATCCTGGTGCTGGATGAAGCCGACCACATGCTCGACATGGGTTTCGCCCCGCAGGTCGAGAAGCTCGTCGAGCGGATTCGCTCCGAGCGCCAGACAATGCTCTTCTCCGCGACGCTCGACGGCGAAGTCGGCCGGATCGCTCGCCGCTACACGCACCAGCCGGTGTCGCACGAGATCGACGCACCGCCGGCTGCGCAGGACGTCGAACATCGTTTCGTCGCCGTCGGTGGGGAGCAGAAGGTGGACAAGCTTGCGTCTTTGCTGCTGAAGAAGGGCGCCGGATCGACGCTGGTCTTCGTGCGCACCAAGCACGGCGCGGACCGGCTCGCGAAGAGTCTCTCGGCTCATGGCATCAGGGCAGCTGCGATGCACGGCAACAAGAGCCAGTCCCAACGCGAGAGCGCGCTGGCGTCGTTCGCGTCGGGCAGGGTCGCGGCGCTGGTTGCCACCGATGTGGCCGCGCGCGGAATCGACGTACGCAACGTCGCGCAGGTCGTGAACTTCGATGCGCCGACCGACGACAAGAGCTTCGTTCACCGCGTGGGTCGTACCGGCCGCGCGGGCGCCACGGGTATCAGCATCACGTTCGTCGCTCCGCACGAGCGTGTCGATGTGGGCCGCATGGCCTCGCGCTTGCGCCTCGAAAAGGAGTTCTCGGTCGAGCACGGTTTTGTGCGCGAGGAGCGTGGAGGGCAACGTCGTAACTCGCCGCAGGGCCGTCGCCAAGGTCCGGGAGGCCGTCCGGCCCACGTCGGTCGCCGCTCGCAACCCGAGCGCGTCGCACGCCGTCGCGCCGGTTAACGGCGCGCGGGGTTGCCGCGATAGTTGCGTTATTCGAACTTCTTGAGTCCGGCGGTCCGGACGACACGGATGTCGCGCATGGGGAAGTCTGCGACGTTGTCGGTGACCAACACGGCACCATGCGCGCTCGCGGTCCCTGCCACAAGGGCATCGGCCATGTGCACGGTCCTACCTCGTCGGGTCCAGTCGGCCTGATACTTGCCGGCTCGCTGGGCTGCTTCCTTGGTCGTCGGAAGGAACTCGAGGCGATCCAGCAACGCCCTCGCAGTTCGCCTTTCCTTCGACCGGATGCCCTGTTCGATTTCAGCGACGTTCACGCAGGAGATGCAGAGTGCATGGCCGCGCTGCAGCAGTGACAACAACGAGGCCGCAACGTAGTCGTCTCCACGCAGATGATCGATCAAGACGGTGGTGTCCAGCAGGAACCGCGTCAACGCATTCGCTCGGTCTTTCTGCCCTCCCGAACCCAGGTCGCGGCGGTTGAGCGATCGCGCCAGTGGGCGTATTCGTTGCCCCCGGCGATCCCCTTGGTAGACCGCAAAGCCCTTTCCAGTTCGGCGCGCGCGAGTTTCTCTCGGGCGGCCTCTTCAAGAAAGCGGCTCCTGCCTCGTTCGCCGACGACCTCGTCGATTGCTTCGAGAACTTCGTCAGCCATCACGACGTGTGTTCGCGCCATGCCGAGTCCTCTGGGTAAGTCCCACTACTAGTCCCACGCTAGCGAGGGGCCGGGACGCCGTCAATGGCCGGCCGGCGGATTGAGAGCTTCGGCTAGAAGGTGACGCCGACCGGGGTGGAGCAGTTTGAGGTACCGGCGTCGCATACCTCGTAGGTGAACGTGCCGGCCACCCTCTTGCCGAGGTTGTCCACGTAGGAGCCGCTGTTGGATGTTGTGGTCAAGAAGGCGCCGTTACGGTGAACGTCAACGTTCGCGCCGGTGGCTCCGCTCCATGTGAGTGAGGCCCGGGACACGCCGCCCTTGTTGGTCGATCCGACGACCGAGAGCGTGATCGTGCCGGCTTCCGCGGAGACTGTGACTTGCTGGGTGACGGGCGCACTCGCGGCGCTGCCGCTGTCGGTGACGGTGAGGCTCACCTGGTATGTGCCGGAGGTCGCGTAGGTGTGGGACGGGTTCTGCAGGGTCGAAGTGCCGCCGTCCCCGAACGCCCAACTCCACGAGGCGATGGCGCCCCCGTCGGGGTCGGTGCTGGTGTCGGTGAAGGTGCAGTCAAGCACCGAGCAACCCGCGGTGAATGACGCGGTCGGCGGTTGGTTCGTTGAGCCTCCCCCCGATATGAACCCGGTGTAGTCCAACAGGTTCGGCGTTCCGCTGCCCGGGTTGGAGACCTTGCCCGCTGAAGCGTTCGAGGTGATTGCGTCGGCGACGGTGATCGCGGCGGCGCTCGGGTTTGTCTGCAAGTACAAAGCTGCGGTGCCGGCAACGTGGGGGGTCGCCATCGAGGTGCCGCTGATCGTGTTCGTCGCGGTGTCGCTCGAGCCCCAGCTTGAAGTGATGCTCACGCCGGGAGCGAACAAGTCCACGCATGTGCCGAAGTTGGCCCACGATGCTTTACCGTCGGCGGTGTTGGTCGCGCTGACTGTCAGCGCCTGGGCGACGCGAGCGGGCGAGGCGGTGCAGGCATCCTGAGCGATCCCTGACGAGTTCCCATTGCCCGCAGCGATCGCGTAGGTCACGCCGGAGGCGATTGAGGATCGAACGGCGTCGTCGAGCGCAGTTGAGACCGGCCCGCCGAGGCTCATGTTCGCGACGGCCGGGTGGATCGCGTTGCCGGTTACCCAGTCGATCCCGGCGATGACTTGCGAGTAGGTGCCGCTTCCCCGGCAGTTGAGCACGCGCACTGCGACCAGCGAAACCTGCTTGGCTACTCCGTACGTCGCGCCGCCGATCGTTCCGGCGACATGCGTTCCGTGCCCGTTGCAGTCGCTTCCGCTCCCTTTGCCACCGACGGCGTCCGTGCCGTAGGACGCGCGCCCGCCGAAGTCCGCGTGGGTCGTGCGGATGCCTGTGTCGATCACGTAGGCGTGTACGCCCACTCCGGTGGCGCCGTAGGTGTAGGCCTGATCAAGAGGAAGGTCGCGCTGATCGATGCGATTGAGCCCCCAAGTGGGGTTGGTCTGACTCCCCAGGATCGTCGCCGTGTAATCCGGTTCTATGTAGCGCACCCGTTGGTCTCGGGAAAGCCTCTTTGCTGCCGTCGGAGACATCGTTGCGGCGTATCCCTTGAGCGCGTGGCGGTAGACGAACCGAACTTGGGCACCGACGGCGCCGGCGTGCTCGCGAGCGATTTCACCGGGGTTTGTCGAGGGCGAGAGCACGACGATGTATCGCCGTGCAGGCTCGGCGGCTTCAGCGCGCGCGGGCATTCCAAAGAGCGGTAGCGCCAAGAAGAAGATCGCGATTCGGGCAGTTCTCATCTTGTTGGCCTCTTTCGATCGCGGGCTTTCCTTATCGCACCTGCCCGTCCGAGGCGCAATAGGCCGAAAGGCTCGTCGGCGTCATCGCAGGCAGTCAGAGCGCGTGAACGGGGCATTCGGCTCTCAACGCATATCAGGGACCTGAGTGCCGAAGGCGTTTCGAATCGGGTGGGAAAGAAGCCCGCTTTTGGCGGCCGTTTCCTGAACTGATACAAGTACGAGGAACTCCAAGTGTGTCCAAGGAGGACTTCGTGACCGTTTCCACCGAGTCAACCCACCTGCGGTCGAAGGGGTTCGACCCTATGCAGGCTGCCGCGCGCCTGAGCGAGCGAGGCCTTGGCGGGATGCTCCTGACGAACCCCGAAAGCGTCTACTACGCGACGGGATACCCGTGCGTCCCGGGTGCCGGAAACCCAGTCTTGTTCAACTTGAAGAACCGCCTTCCTGCGTTCGCTTACGTCGATGTGTCCGGTGCCGTCACATTGCTCTGTTGGGGTTTCTCGACGATGGGGCTGACATTCGGCGTCGACGAGATCGTGAGGTACGAGGATCTCTCGGCCGCAGGGGAAGCGGTGCGCACTATCGCGCGCGACCAACTCGGATCCGGACTTCGGCTCGGCATCGAATCAACGTGTCCTTACTTTGTGCTGAAGCTTCTCGAACAGGAGAGCCTTGCGGCCGCGCGCCTCGAGCTTGTGGACGATCTTGTGCTCGATCTACGTCTGGTGAAGTCGGCAGAGGAAGTTGAGGTGCTCACTCGTGGCCTTGCGATCGCGGAGGCGGCGGTGGCCGACCTCTTCGAGGTCGTGCGTGTGGGCATGAACCGGGCGGACCTGGTGCAGGAGGCCAAGCGGCGCGTTGCTGAGCGAGGCGGAACGGCGGTCAGTCACGTGACTATCGGGTTTGGAAACCGCAACCCCGAGATTGCCTACGACGACATCCTGGAGCCGGATACCCTCGTCACCTTGGACGTAGGAGCGACCGTCGACGGGTATTGCTCGGACAACCGGCGCTACGTGCACGCGGGCGAAATCCCCGAAGCGATCTCGACGCGCTACGAGGCGATGGTCGGCGTCGTCGATGACATCGGCGGGGCGATCACGCCGGGCATGACCTACGCGGATTTGTTCGAGCACGGGCGGCAGATCATGATCGACCGGGACATCCTCGGGCACCAGTGGCTGAATCACGTCGGCCACAACATCGGGCTCGAGCTCGAGGAGGACTGGATCGACAACCGCGCGGATGCGGTTATCCGGGAGAACATGGTGCTCGCGATCGAGTTGTACACGATCACCGAGCAAGTCGTGGTGATTGGAAACGAAGAGACGTATCACGTCGGCCCCACCGGCGCGCGGCGTCTGTCGCAACTTCCGCGCGAAATCCACCAGGTGGGGTGAACGGCCGGCCTCGCGGTCGGACATCGGCGAACGCAAGGGAGCAACCGTGATCGGTATCGGGATGATCGGACTGGGACTCATCTCCTGGTTCCACGAGAACGCGTACGACCAGTCCGGCGAGATCGTCAAGATCAAGGCCACGTGCGACCTCGACCAAGAACGCGCGACGCAGAGGGCGGCGCGCTGGGGCGCGACCGCGTACACCGACTACCGGGAGTTGCTCGCCGATCCAACGGTGGATGCGGTGGACATCACGGTTCCTCATCACCTGCACGTTGAGATTGCGCGCGCGGCTCTGCAGGCCGGCAAGCACGTCATCCTGGAGAAGCCTCTCGCCCCGACCTCCGCAGACGCCGAGGAACTGATCGCCCTGGCGCGCGCGAGTGGCGTCACGCTCGCGCTCGCCGAAAACACGCGGTTTGAAGGGGCCTATCTTTCCGTCGCGCGCTTGCTCGAAGAGGGCGCGCTGGGGGACATCCGGCTCGTGCGGACCTTCATCGCCGGGAGCGAGGTCGAACGCCTTAGCGACACTTCGTCCTGGAAGGGGCGCAAGAGCCAGACGATGGGGGGCGCCATCCTGGACTCCGGCGCGCATTCGTTCTACTTGCTGCGCTGGCTCTTCGGCGGCGTCGAGACGGTGCGCGCGACCGCGGCGCAACTGGTCCCGGTGAGCGAGGTCGAAGACCACGCGATCGTCTCGGGCCGGCTCGTCGGCGGCGGCCTTTACACGACTGAGTACACCTTCACTGCCGAGATCCCGTGGACCGAGCGACTCGAGGTCTACGGAAGCAAGGGCAGCGTCGTCGTCGATCAGCTTGCGAACCCGACGGCTATTCACTACCGAGGCGGCACCGATGTCGAGGGCGTGACGCTCGATGCCCACCGCGACGTCGCGTTGTGGAAGTTCAACTCGGTCGCCGCAGGAGTGCGCGATTTCGCGGAAGCGCTCGCGGCGGGCAGGCCGCACGGAGTGGATCCTGCCGACGGCGCGTACGCACTGCGAGTCGCCGAGCGCGCGTACGCTTCGGTTGCGGCTGGCGGCGCCGAACTCTCAATGTAGGCCAAGACCAAGAAGACGAAGGAGTAGGAATGGATCCGCTGATCATTACCGCAGCAACGCCGGCGAGTTGGCTCTGGCCGTCGGACGACTACAAGCCCACCGATCCGCTGGACGTCGATGCCCTCGTGGCCGAGACCGTGCGTTGCCGCGAGGCCGGCGCAACCGTCGTCCACATACACGCCGAGGGCGCGTGGAACGAGGTCATCGAGGGCATTCGCGCGAACTGCGACATCATCGTGCAGAGCGGGATGTCCACGCTGACGGCCGACGAGCGGGCCGACGTGTTTCGGCAGAAGTCCGAGATGATCTCGATCATGCTCGGACACCACGACGAGGCGTTTCCCGGGCTCGACAATCATGTATTGCACACGCGCGAGGAGTCGGTGGATTACGCCCTTCGCTGCCGCGAGCACGGCATCAAGCCGGAGTTCGAAGTGTGGCACTCCGGATCGGTTTGGAACCTCGAGTACGTGCGCGACAAGGGCGTGCTCGACGCCCCGTATATAACGACGTTCTTCCTAGGGTGGCCGGGTGGCACGTGGTCCCCGCCGACCGTCGAGGAGTACTCCTATCGGCGACGCCTCATGCCGGAGGGATGTGCGGTGATCGTGAGCGTGATGGGCGAAGGCCAGCGCCAGGTGCATACGGCCGCGATCCAGCAAGGCGACCACATCCGCATTGGAACCGAGGATTGGCCCTTCGACCGGAAGGGGGAGCGCGCGACGGCGTCGAAGCTCGTTGCGGAGGCGGCGCAGCTGTCCGAGTTCCTCGGCAGGCCGGTCGCTACCGTCGCGCAGGCGCGCGCGATTCTGGGTGTGTAGGTCGCATGAGTGATGGAGTGACGATGGAGAAGAACGCGGGAAGAGTTGTGGTTGTCAGCGGGGCCGCGCAGGGGATCGGCGCGGCTGCGGTGCGCTGGTTTGCCGAGCGCGAGGGCGCGCGGGTCGTAGCGACCGACATCGCGAACGAGAGCGAGGAACTGAAGGCGATCTCGGGTGACGTCCGGTTCCACCGCTGCGACGTTTCCGTGGAGGCCGACGTTGTCGAGCTGGCGCGGTGGACGCGCGAGCAGTTCGGCAGCGTGGACGTTCTGGTCAACAACGCCGGCGTCGTCCTGGTGAAGCCGCTCGTCGAGACGACGTGGGAGGACTACCGGCGCGTCGTGGACATCAACGTGGGCGGGACGATGCTGATGTGCCGGGAGTTCATACCACTGCTTGCCGAAGCGCGCGCGCCGGCGATCGTCAACGTCGCGTCGGTCTCGGGTCATGTAGGACAGGTGAATCACGCGGTGTACGGCGCAACGAAGGGAGCGCTGCTCTCGTTTACGCGCGCACTCGCGTGGGAGTTGGCGCCGTCGGGGATTCGTGTGAACTCGCTCAGCCCCGGATCTGTTGACACGCCGATGCTGCGCAGCGACGTCGAGGGCGAGGCGTTGCGTCACGGCGTTTCGGTCCCGGAGATGCGCAAGGAGCGCGAAGGTGAGCAGGCGTTCGGGCGCTGGGCGGACCCCGCGGAGATCGCGGCCGCAATCGGATTCCTCGCCGGCGACGGCGCGTCGTTTGTAACCGGGTCCGACCTTCTTGCCGATTGCGGATGGACCGCTCGGTAAAGGCTGAAAGATGAGCGGGGAGCACGCGTGAAGCTGGTCAGGTTCGAGTACGGCGGGAGGGTTCGCGCCGGGATCGTCGAGGACGGTCGCATACGTGATGCGGGGGAGTCTGTTCTTCACCCCGATCCCGGCGATGTGGTCGCGCGCGTTGAGGACGTACGCCTGCTCGCGCCGGTCGCGTCTCCGGGGAAGATCGTGTGCGTTGGGCTCAACTATCGCGACCACGCCAAGGAATCGGGGCAGCCGATTCCCGAGTCACCGATCCTGTTCGCCAAGTTCACGACCTCGGTGATCGGGCCGGGAGATGCAATCCGCATCCCCTCGTTCGCAACCCAGGTCGACTACGAAGCCGAACTCGGCGTCGTGATCGGGAGCAAGGCGTGCGCGGTCTCGACTCAGGACGCGTTGTCGCATGTTCTCGGATACACGTGCGTGAACGATGTCTCGGCGCGCGACCTGCAATTCGCGGACGGTCAGTGGGCGCGCGGTAAGAGCCTCGACACGTTCTGTCCGATCGGACCTTGGATCGTCACGCGCGATGAGATCCCCGACCCGCAGCGGCTCGGCATCCGGTGCGTGCTGAACGGCGAGGTTCTACAGAACTCTTCGACAGAGCAGATGGTGTTCTCTGTCGCCGAACTGGTGAGCTTCATTTCGCAGGGGATTACGCTCGAACCCGGCGACGTGATTGCGACCGGTACGCCTCCGGGGGTTGGGTTCGCACGCACGCCGCCGGTGTTTCTGAAGCCCGGCGACACTGTTCGAGTCGAGATCGACTCCATCGGCGCGCTCGAGAACTCGGTGGAGGGATCATGAAGAGATCGGGGTTTCTCGCATCACTCGCGGCGCTGGCCGTCGTCGTTTCCGCATGCGGGACGCGCTTGCCGGACGGCGAGTTCCTTCGTGCCGCGGGCAACGCGTACTCATCAGACCCGACTGGGCTCGGGGCGGGGTCGGCGGACGGTGGGACGGCGTCGGGGGGATTGGGACTTCCAGGAACGGACTCGGACGGGGGCACCTCTTCGGGTTCCGGTGCTTCCGGTTCGGGCGGGCCGGTGTCGACCGGCGGCGGCGGAGGGGGGACGGGGTCGGCGAAGAACTTCGCATCCGACCGCGGCGTCACCGCGACGACGATCACCGTTGGAAACATCACGCCCGTCGGCGGGCCTTTGGGACCCGAGGCCTTCAGCGGGCCTTCTCACGGCGCGCGCGCTTACTTTCAGGCGTTGAACGCATCCGGCGGCGTGAACGGACGAACGATTAAGTTCCTCACCTGCGACGACCGCGAAGACCCCGAGGGAAACAAGGCCTGCGCGCGCAACTTGATCGACAAGGAGAAGGTCTTTGCCTTCGCCGCCAACAACACCGACGCTTACGCCGGAGCCGGGTTGGTGAACGCCGCCGGAGTCCCCGACGTCGGCGGGATTCCGATCGCGACCGCGTACTACAAGTACCCCATGCTTTTCACTATCTACGGAGCCGGCGGGTACCCGCGCGACGGGAAGAACGTAGGAGTGAAGGGCACCTTCTACGAGAACAACGCGCCTTTCCTCTGGTACCGGAAACACTTGGGAATCAAGAAGGCGGCGGTGCTCTTCTACGCGATCCCAGCCTCCTCGAACAGAGCGGCGATCGTGATCGACATGCTCACGAAATCGGGCATCGAAGTCGTCTATACGCCCAACGGTGGTGCCGGCAAAGACCCCGCGAGTCCCTCCTGGGATACCGATGTCATCAACATGCAATCGGCGGGCGTCGAGGCTTTCTGGCAAGTGATCGACACGGCAGGGATCATGAACGTGTGCCAGGCGATGGACCGCTACGGTTTCCAAGTCAAAGCTGCGATTGCCTCCGTCGCGAACTGGACGAGTCGCATCGGCAGGGACTTCAGCGCTCCGTGTCGCAACTCGATCTACGCCGATGCGAACTCAGTTCCCTACACGATGACGAGCCATCCCGAGATCGCCAGGTTCCGCGCCGCGATGCGCCGATACGACCCGAACTTCCCGATGCAACAGTGGGCGGTGGAGGGCTGGGCGGCCGCGCGCCTTTTGACCGAAGGTATCCGTTCGATGGGGCCCAATGTCACCCGTCAAGGGCTCATCCGCTTCTTGAGGGACCGAAGGGGCAGGGGATTCCCGGACGACGTCATGACGCCTGACTGGACCCAGTGGCGTGCCGACAGCGTTGACTTTTCGAAGCAACGTCGCAACTACTTCTCCGTCGCGCGCTGGCAGGACTCGGCCGGCGGATGGGTGGCGCAAACCAACCCGTTCGACGGCTACGAGACGCCGTGGTATCCGCACCCGATTGAGGACGACGGAACGTGATGTCGAGCCCGTCCACGAGGGTTGTGCTCGGCGTCGACGTCGGAGGTTCCAAGACCCTTGCCGCAGTCGCGGACTTGGGAGGCGCAGTGCTCGGAGCCGGCCGAGGCCCTGGGGGGAACCGGCAGGTCGTAGGCGCCTCGGGGTTTCGCGCGGCCGTCGACGTTGCGGCGCGCGAGGCGCTCGCACAGATGCCGTCTGCGACCATCGTCTCGACCCACGTGGGCGCCGCGGGCGTGGACTTCCCGGAGGATCGCGCGGAACTGCTCTTGGCGATGGGTGAGGCCTACGGGCGCGTCGACATCGAGAACGACTCGCTTTTGGGTTTGCACGCGGGATCCTCGGCGGGTTGGGGTGGTGTTGTCGTAGCGGGGTTTGGTGCGAACGCCGCTGCCCGGGACGAAAGCGGGACGACGGTTTTCGTCGGCGGTGTCGGGTGGCACACCGGCGATTTCGGGGGCATGGCAACGCTCGGGACGGAAGGACTTCGTCTGGCGATCCGGTCCTGGGAGGGCCGCGAGCCTCCGTCGATTCTCGGCGACCGCATCTGCTCGGCGGGCGACTTTGGCGGCATGGATGATCTGTACCGAGCCGCGGCGGTGTACCGCGCGCCGGAGCCTCTGGTCATCGCCCGTCTCGTCATGGAGGCCGCCGAGGACGGCGACGCTGTGTGCCGTGCCCTTGTGGCCCGCGCCGGGGTAGAGATGGGACTGTCGGCCGGCATTGCGTTGCGGCGGCTTGGTCTCGACCGCGGCGCACCGGAGGTGGTCGCGATGGGCGGGATGGTTCGCATGGCCGCGGGTGTCGGCGGAATGCCGGTAGGTTCGGCCCTTCTGACGAGTCTTGATGACGAGCTTCACCGGATCGTGCCGCGCGCGGTTCTTCGAATCCTGGACACCGAGCCGGTCGTCGGAGCGCTTGTCGCCGCACTGCGAGCTGCGGGCGTCCCCGTCAGGCCGGACGACCTACGAAACCGATGGGGGGAACATGTCGGCGCGCGCTGAAGCGGGCGGCGTGAAGATCGCCATCATCGGCGGCGGAAGCACTTACACGCCGGAGTTAGTCCTTGAGCTTGCGAAGACCCCGGGAGTCGGGACGGTCGTTCTCCACGACATCGATGAGGGGCGCCTCGGCGTCGTCGGGGGATTCGTCGATCGGATGTTCGCGCATCAAGGATCGGCTGTGCGGACGCACCTTACGTGCGACTTGGACTCCGCCCTCGACGGAGCGTCGTTCGTCCTGACTCAGATTCGTGTGGGGGGATCCGCTGCGCGCGTGAAGGACGAGACCATCGCGTTGCGCCACGGTTTCATCGGCCAGGAGACTACCGGAGCAGGCGGCTTCGCGATGGCGTTGCGTACGGTTCCGGTTATCGTCGAGATCGCCGAGCGGATCCGCGCGCTGGCGCCCGAAGCATTCCTGGTGAACTTCACCAATCCTGCGGGTCTCGTCGCCGAAGCAGCGGGGCGCGCGGGCGTGCGCTGCATCGGCCTGTGCAGCATTCCCAAGAGCTTTGAGGATGCGTTTCGCGCGATTCACGAGCGGGCGGTCGATGTCGAGTCCTTCGGCCTAAATCACTTGTCGTGGATACGTTCGGTACGAGTGGACGGCGAGGATCGTCTTCCCGAGTTCCTTTCGACGTGGCCGCAGGGCGGCGACATCTCACGCAGCGTCGTCGATGCGCTCGGTCTGCTGCCGAACCCGTACCTGCGCTTCTACTACTCGCCGGCGCGCATGCTCGAGGCGCAGCAGGCGGAGGCGCGCACGCGCGCCGACGAGGTTGTCGAGTTGGAGCGCGCGACGCTCGAGCGTTTCGGCGATCCGGAACTGACGGAGCTACCGCCGGAACTCGCGCAGCGTGGTGGATCGGGGTACTCGGCCGCCGCGGTCGCGTTCGTTAGCTCCGTAATCGAGAATCGGGGTGACGTGCAGGTGCTCGACGTGCCGAACGCGGCCGCCCTTGAAGGATTCCCGAACGACGCGGTTGTGGAAGTTCCGTGCCGGGTCGATGCGAGCGGCGCGACGCCGATTGCTCAGGATCCGCTGCCCGAGCACTGCCTTGGGTTGATGCGCGCAGTCAAGAGCTACGAGCGGCTCACGATTGATGCCGCGCTCACCGGATCGCGAGACACCGCGCTCACCGCGCTCACGAGTCATCCGCTCGTCGGCGACGTGGATCGCGCGTCGGCGCTGCTGGACGACATCCTCGCCGCGCACGCGGACGAGCTTGTCAGGTGGAGTCTCCCACCAGCACGCCCTCTTCAGTGATTTCGGACGGTTCTCCGACGAAGGTGACGCGGCCCTTGGCGATCACGTAGACGATGTCGGCGAGGCGCAGCGCGTAGCCCAGGTACTGCTCGACGAGCACGATCGTGCAGCCGCGTTCTTTCAGGTGTGCCAGCGCGCCGAACAGCATCTCGACCGCGTTGGGCGCTAGGCCCATCGAGATTTCGTCGACGAGCAGGACGTGCGGATCGCCGAGGAACGCGCGGCTCAGCGCGAGCATTTGCTGCTCGCCGCCCGACAGAGTTCCGGCCTTTTGCGCGAGACGGTCATTGAGTTGGGGGAACATCGCGAAAAGCTCGTCGAGTCGCTCGGGGCGCGAGCGACCGTTCGCGGCGATCTCGATGTTCTCCGCGACGGTGAGTCCGGGGAAGACCCCACGGCCTTCGGGGATGAGCATCACTCCCGCGCGCGCGACCTCGTATGCGGAACGGCCGTCGATGCGCTGTCCGTCCAGTTCGATCGATCCGCTCCAGGCCGGAAGGCTTCCCGCAAGGACGCGCATTAGCGTCGTCTTTCCGACGCCGTTGGGGCCGAGCACGGCGACGACGCGTCCGGCCGGCGCCGCGAGAGACACGCCGCGCAGCACCTCGATCCGGCCGTACCCCGATCGCAGATCGTTGGCGACGAGGAATCCCGTCACGCTGTTTCTCCCTTTCCGAGATACGCCGCGCGCACGGCGGCGTTCGCCACGATCTCGGACGGAGTTCCTCGCGCGATCACGTTTCCGTGATCCACGACGGTGATGTCACCGGAGATCCGCAAAACGAGTCCGAGGTCGTGTTCGATGAGCAGGATTGCGATTCCGGACTCCGCAAGTCTCTGGAGTATGCCGCCCAGGTGCTGCGTTTCCGCCGGATCCAGGCCGCTCGCGATTTCATCGAGCAGCATGACGCGCGGGCGCGCGCAAAGCGCGCGCCCGAGCTCGACGATGCGCAGGACTCCCGTCGGCAAGTCTCCGGCCACCCGATCCGCCGCCCATGCGATGTCCAACTCGTCGAGGATTCGGTCGACCAGGCTTGCGACGGCGGGATCCGCAGTGTGGCGCAACCGGAAGATCTCGCGGACGATGGTGCCGCGTCGCATTGCCTCGGCGGCAACGGATAGGTTTTCGCGAACCGTCAGGCCGGAGAACACCTCCAGGCGCTGGAATGTCCGGCCCATCCCGCGTCGCGCGCGATCGTGTGTCGGCATGCGCGTGACGTCGGTTCCGTCGAGCATGACGTGCCCGCCGTCGGGTTCGGTCAGACCGGTGAGGCAGTCGAAGAGCGTCGTCTTGCCGGCGCCGTTCGGTCCGATGAGTGATGCGATCGCCCCGGCTTCCACGGCGATCGACACATCATTTACAGCCCGGATTCCCCCGAAATGCTTCGAGACGGCGCGCGCTTCCAGGACGCTCACGATCCGGCCCCCTGTCGTGACCCGGCGCGCGCCGGAATCTCTCCGCGAAGCGCGCGTATCGCAAGATCGCTCGGGACGTACATATCCGCAGTGTCTTCGGGCGCACGCGGCCGGCGCCGCGCATCGTCGACGGCGCGCGCGAGCTTCATCTCCCATCGCTCGAAAAGAATGCGACCGAATCCGAGCAGACTGCGTCCGGGAATGCGCCCGATCAGAAGTGCTGCGATTCCGATTACGAGTTGGGAGACGCCGCCGGCTCCGACGAGAACGTCGAGCATCACCCATATGAAACCCGCGACGAGCGCGCCGCCAAGCGAGTTAACGCCGCCGACGACAACGGCCGCGAACCAGAAGAGACTCTGCAGCGGGAAGAACTGGCCGTCCGCCGAGAAGACTCGCGCCTGCTGAGTGAGAAGGACCCCGGCGATCCCCGCCATGAACGCGCTCGCGGCGAAGATCACAAGCTTGGGCGTTCTCGGGTCGACTCCAACCGCGCGCGCGCCGGTCTCCGAATCGCGAATCGCGCCGAAAACCCGACCTACCGCTCCGCTGTGGAGGTTGCGCGCGAGAAGGAATGCGAGACCTACGAGCACCAGCTCGAAGTAGTAGAAGGCGACGGGGCCCTCGAAGTTGAGGCCGAAGATCGACGGGCGCGTGACTTGCAGACCGGTCGATCCCCCCGCGATTGTGGTGTTTGCGAGAACCGCTTGGAAGAGCACCAGATTGAGCGCCAAGGTCGTAAGCGCGAGGAAGATCCCCCGTCGCCTAAGTGCGGGGTATCCCGCGGCGAGTCCGGCCAGCACTGCGACGACGCCTCCGCCGAGCATCGCGATGAGAGCCGGGGGATGGAGCGAGTTCGCGATTCGCGCGGCCGCCCATGCGCCGATGCCGGCGAAGCCGGCCTGGCCGAGGGTGATCTGGCCGCTGAATCCGGTGACCACGACGATGGACGCGAACAGGATCGTGAAAGCCAGGAAGCGGTGCGCCTGTTCTAGCGCGCCGGTTCCCAGGACGGCGGGCAGGATGATCAGGGCCGCTGCTATCGATATCGTTGCGCGCGCCGACCGCGCGGGACTTGCGCGTCGCGCCGACGCTGCGCGTTGCTGCTTCTCCGCCTTTTCGCCGAGAACGTCGAGCCGCCGGTACAGGAGCAGCGCGGCGAACAGAACGACCGCCGGAAGTCCCGCGACGAGTGATTGGTAGATCGAACCGACGACGCTCGTCGAGGCAAGCTCGACTTGTTCGATGAGCGCGCGCCCGATGCCGATGAGCAAGACGCCGGATGCGGCAGCCATCGGCAGACTCGTCAGCCGGGCGACGACGGCGATCGAGAACGTCGCGATCATGAACAGCGTCATCCTGTAGGGGTCAAGGCTCCCTGAGGCGATGAGGACGCCAGCAAGTCCGGAGAGTCCCGCGCCCATCGCCCACGCGATTCCGGCAACACGATTGACGTCGATCGACGAGAGTTCCGCGAGATCGGGGCGATCCACCACCGCGCGCATTCGCAGACCGAGCTTGGTGAATCGGAAGAACGCCCACAACGCCGCGGAGGTGGCGCCGAGCAGCCCCAGTTCCGCGAGCCGGTCGAAGGGCAGGCGAACTCCGCCCAGTGAGAACGGGTGCGCCGGGAACAGGCGAGGGCCGACACGCGTTTGGCCCGTCCAGATCACGTACACGATGCCCACGAGCACGATGAGAACGCCGAGACTCGCGGCCAGCTTTTCCGTCGTGGTTGCGCCCGACCTCTGCAACGGGCGAAAGACGACGCGCTCGAGCCCAAACCCCAGCCCCGGTCCCACGATGCCCACGGCGATGACCAGTGCGATCCCTAGCGGCACGTGCCACCCGGTATTGAGCTGGTAAAGGGTGTAGGCGACGAACACCCCGATGGCTCCGTGCGCGAGGTTGAAGACTCCGGTCGCCTTGTAGGTGAGAACGATGCCCATGCCCGAGAGCGCGAGAACTCCACCGGAGGCTGCGCCGGCGACGATGAGCTGTGCCCAGAACATAGGCGCGGTCGTCTCCGCCGCTTAGGCCTCGACGCCGGCCGGCGCGCACATAGGGCACGGCGAGAGCTTGCGGCGCGCGACGACGGCGGCGCTCACGGCGCCGGCGCCCGCCTTACCCTTTGCCATCGGACAGTCGGCTCGGTGGTAGTGCGAACCGCGCGCAATCGCAACGAGCGTTTCACCCGTTGGGGTGTCTCCGTTCCTGGCGATCTCCGGCGCCGGGTCTCCTGTCGGCCGGAGAAGAGCCGAGTGCAACTGGGCGACTTTCTCTTCGAGAACCTCGATGCGCTGGAGTTCGCGCCGAAGATCCTCGGTTGCGACGAAGAAAGCGCCTATTGCAACGAGCACCATCCCCGGTATCCCTCCGGATACGAGATATGGGATCTGCTTGGCGACCAGCGCCTGGCGCGAGACGCCCAGATATCCAAGCAGGAGCGCGAGGACCCCCACGGCGATGAGAATCCATCCGACGGCCGGACGCGACGCGCGCGCCGCCCAGCGCCAGAAGAGAGCGGGGTCGGGAACTTGGCCATCCGCGGGAGTTGTGCTGTCGCCGTTCTCTGGTTTCACGCGCCGCCTCTCCTTTGTTTCGTCGATTCCCGGCTCGTCGATGAGACGCCCGTGCACAAGGTCACGTGCGTCTCCGGATCGCGTTGGTCATAGGCCGGAGACGTTGCGGTGATCGCCGTCCGCGGATCTGCGCGGCGTGACCCGCAGCGGGCCCTTGCGGGACATCAGCGCCAAGCCGATCGCGGCAAGCGAACACGCGATGTATAGCATCGAGATGCGACTCGCGGCGATTCCACCGAGGAACTCCATCGCCATCGGCCGGCTCTGCATCACGTCCGGAGACGTCCCCGGCGCTGAAGCCTGGGTTGACGGG
This sequence comes from Actinomycetota bacterium, assembly GCA_041658565.1. Lineage (NCBI taxonomy): Bacteria > Bacillati > Actinomycetota > Actinomycetota bacterium. The sequence continues at coordinate 40,786 of JBAZZY010000002.1, forward strand.
GCCGGAGTCCACGCCGCAGTGACCGGCGGGTTCCACGCGGACTCGATTGGCTGCTCGATGCGTGGAATCGGGTCGGAGAGGGGATCCTTAATGACCGGCACCGTCGGCTCGGCCGTCGTTGCGTAGGCCGATGCGCTCGTGAGCCCAAGAACGATGTCTCCAACAAGCGTGGTCCCTGCCGGAACCTGCGATCCGTTCAACTCCCAGTGAACGAGCAGCCCGGTCGCGTCCGACGAGACCGTACCGTCGACTCGCTGATTCGTGGCATCTATGAGGCGAATGCTCTGTCCCGTCGCCTCGAACAGCGTCGCCACCGGACCCCGCAGCGCGCCGATCGGATCCCCTGCCGCGGTCACTCCCTGATTCGTGATCTCGGCTGCTTGTCCTGAAGCCGTAACGTTACCCAGCGTAACCTGCGCATTCTTCTCGACGAGCTTGTCCCCGTTGGAGCGAGCGAACGAGTTCGATTCAATCGAACTGATTCGGACGACGTCGCCGAACAGCGAAACCCCCGACATGCGAACGGTCGCCTCGACCGAAAGCGCGCCGTCCGTGTCGATCGTCTGGGTCGTGAACGACTGCAGGTGACGGACGTAGATCAGCGCATCCGACGGGTTGACTCCATCCGACGCTTCCGCGCCGGGGGAGAGCAACGCGAGGTCGCCGATCACCGCTGCGCTGGAAGCCTCTTCGGAGCCGGCGTGCGCGCGCATGTCGAGGACGCGGAACGACAGCGGGCCCGCCACGACTTCTTGTCCCTCGACGGGCGCTTTGGCATCGGGATTCGACGGATACTGCGCGTCGGCCATCAGCGGGTACGTGGGAATCGCCGGCAGGAACTCGCACGGAAAACCTGCCGAGCAGAAGGGGCCGGTGATCATTGAAAGAACCTGTGCGTTGATGAAAGCGGGTCCTTGCGTCACCAAGGTTCCCGGGTACATCCCGGCGGCGCGCGCGGCAGAGGCGCCACCGGACGTCAGCCGACTGTCGCTGAACGGCGACGACAGGCGGATGATCTCCGAGAAGACCATCGCCGGCTTGGTGTTCACGCTCAGTTCAATTGCCGTCGCGAAGCCTCGTCCGTCGAAGGCTGCCGGCGGGCTCGCGGCTCGTGCCGACGGGGGGATTACCGCGGCCGTGACCGCAAGGACCGCACCCGCCAGGACGCACGCCTTCCCAAGCCGCCCGCTTGAGCGGGCGACCGTCTCCGAGAACTCGCGGGATCGTGACATATCTCTATTTGGTCAACGACTCAACCACAATAAACGAAGCGTTCGTCACCTAACGATTCGACGGGGGATGCCCGTGTCCTGCCGGCGTGCTCAAGAGGTGAAGTGGTCATGTCCCGTCGTCCTCCATGGGGTGCGGATACCAGTGTGTGATGAAACGGGCGAATGGGCTGGTTTGCGCCACCCATCCGCCGCCGGAGTCCAGCCAGCGCGCGACTGAGATGAGCTGTTCCACGGGTTTCGTGAAGTTGGTGCTGTTCACCCGCCACCGGTACGCCTCGGGAGTCATAAGGTCCGCCGTCGTTGCTCCTTCGCTCGCGCGCAGCCATTGCACGAGTCCCTTGCGCGTGACGTTGGCCCCCATCGAACGGATGCCTTCGGTGAGGAAACGCGCGGCCGCCCACCCTTCGACGGCCCACTGCTGCATCGTGAAGTTCGGGTCGTAGCGACGCATCGCGGCGCGGAACTTCGCGATCTCCGGATTGCTCGTCATCGTGTACGGCACGGAGTTGCCGTTGACGTAGATCGAGTTGCGACACGGGGCGCTGAAGTCCTTGCCGATAGCGCTCGTCCAGTTCGCGACCGAGGCGACTGCCGCCTTGACCTCGAAGCCGTAGCGGTCCATCGCTTGGCACACGTTCATGAACCCGGCAGTGTCGATCACTTGCCAGAAGGCCTCAACGCCCGCTGAGCGCATGTTGATGATGTCGGTGTCCCAGGATGGGCTTGCGGGGTCCTTGCCCGCGCCGCCGTTGGGCGTGTAGACGACTTCGATGCCCGACTTCTCGAGCATCTCGATCACGACCGCCGCCCGGTTCGAGGAAGCCGGGATCGCGTAGAAGAGGACCGCAGCCTTCTTGATGCCCAGGTGCTGTTTGAACCAAACATGCGGCGCGTTGTTCTCATAGAACGTGCCGTTTACGCCGACGCGCTTCCCGTCGCGTGGGTACCCCGCGGCGCCGTAGGCCGAGAAGAACATCGGGTACTTGTAGTACGCGCTCCCCACCGGGATTCCGCCGACGTCGGGGACCCCGGCCGCGTTCACCAGCCCCGCACCGGCGTACGCATCGGTGTTGTTGGCGACGAGGGCGAACACCTTCTCCTTCTCGATGAAGTTGCGCGCGCAGGCCTTGTTCGCCTCGGGGTCCTCGCGGTCGTCGCAGGTGAGGAACCTGATCGTTCGTCCATTCACGCCACCGGATTCGTTCAACGATTGAAAGAATGCGCGCGCGCCGTGAGAAGGCCCACTGAACATCTCGGGTCCGAGAGGTCCGCCGACCGGCGTGATGTTCCCAACGGTGATCGTTGTTGCAGTGACGCCGCGGTCGGATGCGAAGTTAAGAAAGGACCCCTCGCCGGGAGCGGTTGTGGGTCCGGACCCCGGACCGAAGCCGGTCGATCCGTTGCCGAGTGTGGGTCCGTTTGCAGTTGAACCTGTTGATTGCGTGTCCGGAGACGTTTCCCACGACGAGAACTCGTCGCCTCCGGCACCGGCCCGCTGCGGGTTCTCCCCGGCCGCCTGGAAGTTGAATGCGGTGTCGGACAGCCGCGTGCCGCATGCGGTGGCGACGAGTGTCAGGACCGTGAGAGTGAGGAGGAAACGCCGCCTATTCATGAAAGACTCGCCCCCGATGTCATTTCTCCGACCCGGATCTTCCCGCGCTACCGGCACAGCCCTCGGCTCGCCGGTGGCAGCGGATGGTAGCAGCGGCGTGCGCAATATCCCGATTCGAAAGCGAAGTGCGCGTCCGTCGACGTGTTGCGTACTTGGAGCACGAAGTGGATACGATCCGCAAGGAACGTCGATGAGGGGAGATGCGGTGGCCAAACGCGATCCGGCGGACCCAGTCTGATGAGGCTCGAAGGTGCGGTTTGTATCGTGACCGGTGCCTCCCGAGGGATCGGTCGCGAGGTCGCCCGGGCGCTGTACGTGCGCGGGGCTCGGGTCGGGCTCGTCGCCCGCGACCGGGTTGGTCTGGATGCGGTGGTGAGTGCGCTCGGGGATCGAGCCCTGGCCGCAGTGGGCGACGTTTGCGACCCGGATTCGTTGCGAGCCGCGGTGGACGCGGTGGTGGGCGAGTTCGGCCCGGTGGACGTGCTGGTCAACAACGCCGGGATCGGCGCCTACGAGTCCTTCGTCGAGGCCGATCCCGAGGTGTTCGAGCGACTCATGCGAGTCAACTACTTCGGGACGGTCGAAGCCACGCGTCTGGTGGCCCGATCAATGCTCGAGCGAGGGCGCGGCCACATCGTGAACGTGGCGTCGATTGCCGGCCGGCTCGGGGCTCCGTTCGAGTCGGCCTACTCAGGCTCCAAGTTCGCCGTCGTGGGGTTCAGCGAAGCGTTGGCCGCCGAGTTCGGCCCGCTCGGTGTGCAGGTTTCCCTCGTCAATCCAGGTCCGGTCGCCACGTCCTTCACCGAGGCGCGCGGGGTGCCCTTCCAGCGGCGCTTCCCGCGGCCTTTGCCTCCGACTCGCGTGGCGCGCGCGGTCGTGCGCGCGATCGAGCGGAACCGGTTCGAGCAAACATTGCCGCACTGGCTGGGCGTTGGGATCGTTACCCGAGCCATTGCGCCTTCCGTCTATCGCCGCGGCTTGGTGCGCAACGTCGGCGCTGAGGCTCGGCGCAGTTGGTCCGCAGGATCAGGCAGAACACCTTGAGCAAGACTCGACGATTCGGCTCGGCGCTCGCGTCCGGAGCGGCCGCGGCAGGCGCAGTGAGGGTCGGGCGTTTCTACCGATCGCTGGCGTACGCGACCGGTCAGACGGAGCGGGTTGTCGCCGTTACCAGTGACGGATGGCGACTCTCGATGGCCCGATATCAGGCAGTCGGGACTCCCAAGGGGGTGATCGTTGCCGGTCACGGATTCGCGGGTTCGAGCCTCATATGGGACCTGGCGCCTTCGGCAAGCTTGGCCCGGTATGCGGCCGCTGCAGGCTACGACTTCTACGCGCTCGACCTGCGCGGCCGGGGCCGGAGCTGGCCGGCCTCCGGACCCGCACGAGACCTGCACTGGAGCTTCGACGACTTCGTGTTCCACGACCTACCCGCTGCTACTTCGACCGCCCGCGAGCGATCGCGGTGCGACACTGTGTTCTGGCTCGGGCTGGAGATGAGCGGCCAGGCCATCTACGCCGCGTCGATTTCGAGCACGGTCGAGGTCGCCGGCGCGGTTACCTTCGGTTCACCGGTCCGGACTCCCGCCGACGCCAAGGTGCCCGGGGTCACCGCCGCCCCGAAGGCGCGACGCCGCGGGCGGGTGCTGTTCCGTGCCGGCGCGCACCACGCCGGACCGATCCTTGCCCTGTTGCGGTCCGGTCAGCTCGAGTCGAGCTTCGTTCCCGCCAACGTCGATCCGATCGTGCCCGCTCGTTACTTGCGACACGGAGTCCCGAACGAGTCGACGCGCCTGGCCGATCAATTCACCGACTGGGTCGCTAACGACACGATGCGCAGCATGGATCACGCGACCATCTGGGCCGATCGCCTGGACGAGGTCCGCGTGCCACTGATGATGTGGGCGGCGACCCGGGACCTCCAGCGTCCTTTGCCCGCTGTGCGCCGCGCCTTCGACGCGATGGGGAGCACCGACAAGACCTTCGTCGAAGCCGGCCGGTCGACCGGGTTCTCGGTCGACTACGGCCATGACGATCTGGTCGCGGCAAAGTCGTCACCGACCGAGGTGTTCCCTCGGATCATCGAGTGGATCGATCGCCGGGTATGACGGTCTGCGGTAAAGGCCATCGGTCGCGGAGTCGCCGATGATCCCGGTCTTCATCGCGCTCGTCGCTGCGGTCGTCGTCGGGGTTGGAGCTTCGCACCAACAGGTGGCCGCGCGCCAGGAGGAACCCCATGCGGTGATGGATCCACGACTTGTGCTGCGGCTGTTACGGCGCCGACGGTGGCTCATCGGCGTCGCCATCACTCTCGGCGGTTTCGGGCTCCAGGCCGCGGCCATCGCCACCGGCCGCCTGGTGGTCGTCGAGCCGCTACTTGCCACTCAAGTTCTCTTCGCGCTGCTCGCGTCCGTCCGCCACAGCGGCCTTTCGCTGGGCCGCCGGGAGTGGTTCGGTGCCGCCGCGACTGTCGTCGGCGTCGGTGGGTTCTTGGTGGTGGCCGCGCCGACGGCGTCCGACAGCGCGTCTCAGTTCGTGCCGTGGTCGGTCCCTCTGGGGGGCGTGGCGGTCGTGGTCATCATCGGCGTGATGGCCGCGTCGCGGATGGGGGCCTCTCGTCGAGCCCTCACGCTCGCCCTCCTCGCGGGGCTCGCGTTTGGGTGTTCCGACGCCCTGATCAAACTCGTCAGCCGGATCGTCGGCGACCTTGGCGTTGGCGCGTTGCTCGGCCACTGGGGCCTGTGGGCCTGGCTCGTGATCAGTCCCGTGGCGTTCTTGCTTCAGCAAAGCGCCTATCACGCCTCGCACCTGGCCGCCGCGCTGCCGGGCACCAGCAGCCTCCAACCCACGACTGCCGCCCTGCTCGGCGTGGCGATGTTCGGCGAGCACGTCCGTGGCGGCGGCGCTGTGCCGGTCGAGGTGGCGCTCGTTGCACTGGCGCTCGCGGGCGTGGTCTTGCTCGCGAGTTCCCCGTTGATCGAAGGAGAGAGGTTGTCCGATGTCCGAAGAAGTTGAGGTAGATTCCCCTGCGATCCGGACGTCCTCAAAGGAGAAGTCGCACATGGCTGAACCGGTCCGTGCTGATGTCGTCGTTATGGGCGCCGGCGTGGCCGGTGTCGCTGCAGCCCGGGCGTTGGCCCAGGGCGGGCTCAAAGTGGTTGTCGTCGAGGCGGGCGATCGGGTCGGCGGGCGGGTTCACACGGTTCGGGACCTCACCGGGTATCCCGTTGAGGCCGGCGCGGAGTTCATCCACGGCAACCGCGCGGCGACCTGGCAGGACGTGCGGGCCGCCGGGCTGGTCACCGAGCCGGCGCCCTACGTGTGGTCGTGGTTCAATCTCGCTGGGACCACCCGCTGGTTGCCGTTTCACTTGGCTCACCCAGGGGTCTGGCGTTCCTTCGACATCCTGTGGTCTCTGCATCGTATCGGCGACCGTGACGAGAGCGCGGCCCAATTCATCGCCCGCAAGGGATACCGGGGGCGAGCCCGAGAGTTGGCGCAGCTCACTCTGACCGCTCACCTCCCGGGCAGCGTTGACGAAGTCGGTGTCGCGGGCCTGGGTGCCGACGGGATCCTGCATCTGGAGGGCGGCGTCAACCACCGCGTCACCAGCGGCTACGACCTTCTTCCCGCGCACATCGGGACGGGCCTGGATATTCGCTTTGGGTTCCGGGCACGGCGCATCGCCTGGGCGCCGGACGGCGTGGAGATCACCGCGGCCGACGGGGCGAAGGTGACGGCGCGGGCCGCCGTCTCGACGCTGCCCCACGGCGTGTTGACGCGCGGCGACATCGAGTTCGAGCCCGGGCTGCCCGCAGCCAAGAGCGACGCATTGAACCGTTTGGCAACGGGGCCTGTCGCCAAGGTGCTTCTGTCGTTCGAAGATCCGTTCTGGCCGACGCGAGCGTCGCAAGTGGTCTGCGGTTCCGGCCCGGTCACGCTGTACTGGCCTACGTCGTTTCGCACCGACGGCCCGCCCACGCTTAGTGCCTACGCGACCGGACCGCGCGCCCAAGCGCTGTCCGATGCCGGAGCCGAGAAGGCGCTCGACATCGTGCTCGACGACCTGGTGCGGGTGTTCCCGGGATCGCGACCTCGGTCATCCTTGCGGGGCTGGCGGTTCGTGGACTGGATGACCGACCCCAACGCACTCGGGGGTTACACGTTCCTGCCACCCCGCGCGATTGGAGCCCGCCAAGACCTCGCCGCGCCAACTACAGGAGCGTTGTTCTGGGCGGGGTCCGCAACGGAGTCACGTCCGGTCGCGGACACCGTCGAAGCCGCCTACCTGAGCGGCCTGCGGGCCGCGCGCCAGGTTTCTTCTCTGTTGCGCTGATCGGCAGGCTCAGGCCTTAGAGGGCGACGTTGTTATGTTCCGTCGTCCTCGATCGGGTGCGAATACCAGGGCGTGACGAAGCGAGCCCACGGACCGGTTTGGGCCACCCATCCTCCGGCGGAGTCCTGCCAGCGCGCGACCGAGATGAACTGGCGCCGTGGTTTGGAGAAGTTGGTGCTGTCCGCGCGCCATTGGAACGCGTCGGGTGTCATCACGTCCGCCGTCCAAGATCCGTCGCTCGCGCGCAGCCACTTCACGAGTCCTTGGCGCGTGACGTTGGCCCCCATCGAACGGATACCTTCGGTCAACAGGCGCGCGGCCGCCCAGCCTTCGACCGCCCACTGCTGCATCGCGAAGTTCGGGTCGTATCGACGCATCGCCGCGCGGAACCTGGCGATCTCAGGGTTGCTCGTCATCGTGTAGGGAACCGAGTTCCCATCTACGTAGATCGAGTTGCGACACGGAGCGCTGAAGTCCTTGCCGATGCGGCTTGTCCAGTTCGCGACGGTAGCGATTGCGGCTTTGACTTGGAAGCCGTAGCGGTCCATCGCCTGGCACACGTTCATGAACCCTGCGGTGTCGATCACTTGCCAGAAAGCCTCCACGCCCGCCGATTGCATGTTGATGACATCGGTATCCCATGACGGACTTGCAGGGTCTTTGCCGGCGCCGCTGTTGGGCGTATAGACGACTTCGATGCCCGATTTCGTGAGCATGTCGATCACGATCGCCGCTCTGTTTGAGGACGCTGGGATCGCGTAGAAGAGCACCGCCGCCTTCTTGATTCCCAGATTCTGCTTGTACCAAAGGTACGGAGCATTGGTCTCGTAGAACGTCCCCTTCACTCCGACGCTCTTCCCGTCGCGCGGATACCCCGCGGCGCCATAGATAGTGAAGAACATCGGGTACTTGTAATACGCGGTCGCGACCGGAATCCCGCCGACGTCGGGGACCCCGGCGGCGTTGAGTAGGCCCGCCCCAGCGTAAGCGTCGGTGTTGTTGGCGGCGAAGGCAAAGACCTTCTCCTTGTCGATCAAGTTGCGCGCGCAGGCCTTGTTTCCCTCGGGATCCTCGCGGTCGTCGCAGGTGAGGAACTTGATCGTTCGTCCGTTCACGCCGCCGGATGCGTTCAGCGCCTGAAAGTAAGCGCGCGCGCCGTGAGAAGGTCCGCTGAAGGCCTCGGGTCCCAAAGGCCCGCCGACGGGCGTGATGTTTCCAACGGTGATCGTCGTCGCGGTGACGCCGCGGTCGGATGCGAAGTTGCGTGAGGACCCCTCGCCGGGACCGGTTGTGGGTCCGGACCCCGGGCCGAAGCCGGTCGATCCGTCGCCGAGTGCGGGTCCGTCCGCGGTTGAACCTGTTGATTGCGCGTCCGGAGACGTCTCCCACGACGAGAACCCGTTGCCTTCCGCCCCGGACCGCTGCAGGCTGTCCCCGGTCGCCTGGAAGTTGAATGCAGTGTCGGGCAGACGAGTGCCGCATGCGGTGACGACCAGCGCCAAAACCGCGAGCGCGTGGAGGAAACGCAGCCGATTCATGAAAGACCCGCCCCCGATGTTATTCTCCGACCGAAGCTTCGCGCGTCACCGGCACAACCCTCGACTCGCCGGCGGCAGTGGATGGTAGCACCGGCGGTCGCGAAGTCCTGATTCGAAATCGACGGGTCGGGTGCTGTGCGCCCCTCGTGAGGCAGGCGCACGGTTGCTTTCATTGAAGATTCTCTGAGGAGGCGCACATGGAGCCCATCGGCTTCAGTAAGCAGAGAGCGAACGAGATGATGGGCGCGCACGGGGTCGACGTCATGGTCCTGACTTCCGCGGAGAACGTCTTCTACACGTCCGGTCTGCCTGTCCGTCATGTCGAGCACAACCCGATTCTGTTCGTGCTTGCGAACCAGTACCCGACCATGACCGTGATCTCTCGCGACGGTGACGATGCGGCCGTGTCCTGGATTCTGTTTGATCCGACGCTCACCTGGATCTCGGACTTCTCTGGGGTGCTGACTAGAGACGCCGCAGTCGAAGCGGTCGTGGCCAAAGTGGCTGCGCGTGCGCAATCGAAGCTGCGGATCGGGATCGAGAGCAGCGCGCCCTTCTACGTCGTCGAGGCCTTGCGCGCGGCCTACCCCAGCGCGGAACTGGTCGTGATCGATGATGTCTTGCTTCGGCTGCGTGCGGTTAAGACCACGGAGGAGATCCGGCGGATTCGTGAGGCGACACGCATCGCGGAGAAGACGATCGCCGCTCTGATCGAGAACCTCACCGAGGGCATGTCGGACTTAGAGATGCTGAAGCTCGCGAAGATCACGACGCTTCAGGAAGGCGGCAGCGGGACCAACCACATCACGCTGAGTATCGGCGACAGCGATCCGGAGGCGCCGGGGACGGGACGGCGAATCGAAAGGGGCGAGTTGACTCGCTTCGACACCGGCGCGATGTACGGCGGATACGTCTCCGACGTGTCGCGTCACGCGTGCATCGGGGACATCCCCTCGGATGCTCAGAGCATCGTCGCGTACACGGCCGACTTGCAGCAGGCGTACGTGAACGAGATCCGCACGGGGGTCACGGCGGGCGAGATCGAGGACCTCATAGCCAAGGACTTCCAGCGTCCGTCGGAAGTGCCGGTCTTCACGATGGGCCACGGCGTTGGGATCAACACCGAAGAGATGCACTTCTTCCCCACGATGCTCGCCGGTCGCAGGGAGTGGGTCTTCGAGGAGGGAATGGTCTTCGATTTGGAATCGTGGGCCCTGTACCCGCCGTACAAGAACCGGCTCATCGGAATGGAAGACACCTACGTGGTCGTGGACGGTCGATGCGAGAGACTGACCACTTTGGACCGCAAGATATTCTCGCGTTAGGCCGGCGGGAGACGAGGATGAAGCAACTGAGAGTCGGGGTCGTCGGCATGGGTTTCGCCGGCTGGCTGCACGCGAGTTCGTACAACATGCTGGGGGACAAGGCGAAGCTCGTCGCCGTGTGCGACTCGGACGAGGAGAAGGTGGCGAACCTCGCCGAGCAGCTCGGGACCTTGGCGATCACGGACTACGCGGCGCTGCTCGCGCGCGCCGACATCGACGCGATCGACGTCTGTGTTCCTCACCACTTGCACAGGCGATTTGCAGTTGAGGCTGCGCGCGCCGGCAAGCACATCCTGTTGGAGAAGCCGATCGCGACGAGTATCGAGGACGCCGATGCGATCATCAGTGCGGCGGCTGAGGCGGGAGTCACATTGATGGTCGCCGAGAACCATCTCTTCTTGCCCGCCAACCGCAAGGTGAAGGAGATCATCGACTCCGGGGAGATCGGTCGCGTGTTTCTCGTGCGCGCATACGAGGGTGCGATAAGCGAGCTGACCGTTAACCCGAATCCAGAGGACTGGCGGACGTTGCCGAACAACGAGGGCGTGCTGCTCGACATGGCGGTACACAAGTTCGCGATGCTCCGGTGGATGCTCGGCGACATCGCGTCGGTGTTCGCGGTGAAGGAGAAGCTCGTCGTGACCGACCTTGCGCCGAACTACGACGACACGGCGCTCGTCACCGTGAAGTTCGCGAGCGGCGCGGTCGGCGAGATCGTCGTTACGTCGGGCGTCGCCGGCGGCGAGACGAATTCGCTGGAGGTTTACGGCACCGACGGAACGATCCTGGAGAATCACATGTGGCCGCGACCGGTGATGTACATGTCGCGAAAGACCTCAAAGAGCACCTGGATCTGGGTGTATCCGGTGAAATGGCGCCGGCCGAAGCTTGAGCACGGACCCTTCCCCCAGTACTACGAGATCTCGTTCCGCGAAGAGGTCGAGCACTTCGTGGACTGCGTCCTGCAAGGGAAGATCCCGGACATGACCGGTGAGGACGCGCGCGAGTCGATTCGCGTCGCGATCGCCGCGAGCGAATCCGCCGCGCGCAAGCAGTTCGTAGATGTGAGGGCCTGATCGTGCGCGTGCAGATCGGGTTCTTCGTCGCCCTGCTGGGCACGGCAATGACGCATTCCGGCATGGTCTTTCTCAAGCGCGGAGCCGATCAGGTCCCGACGATCACATGGCGGATGGGCTTGGGTATGTTTCGTGAGTTGTTCCGGTGCAAGATCTGGGCGCTCGGAACCTCGATGCAAGTGGGATCGTTTGCAGCGCTGATGGTGACACTGTCGCTGGCGCCCGTGACCGTTGTTATGCCGGTGTGGAACTCGGGAATCCTCATCTTCGTCTTCCTTAGTCTCGTGTACTTGAAGGAGCGGCTCTCCACGACGGAGAAGCTTCTGGTCGGTGTCGTCGTGTCGGGGCTTCTGGTGCTCGGTCTGAGCCTTTCGGGGTCCGAGGAAGTCGTGCGTCCGGTTCCCAACGGGCCTGTCGCGTTGTTCTGCGCCGTGGCGCTCGTGCTCGCGTTCTCCGTCGTCGGCGTGAGCGCGCGCGCGCGCAAGACCGCGGACTGGGGGATCGGGATCGCTGTGGTTGCCGGCACGCTCGCCGGACTTGCGACCGTCGTGCAGAAGGCGTTCGTGATGTCGTTTGCCGGCTCGCCGCGCACGGCACAGATCGTCGTCTACGGAGCGGCAATCGTCGTGACGAACGTCACGTCGTACATGATGTTGCAGGGCGCGCTGCAACGCGGGAAGGCAATCAACGTCGTGCCTGTCCTCTCGGGTCTTGGCGGAGTACTGCCGATTCTTGCCGGATTTGCCGCGTTTTCCGAAGGGTTGCCGCCGTCGTGGCGCGCGGTTGCGCGCGTCGCCGCGATCTCACTCATCCTTGTCGGCGCGCTCGGACTCTCACGCTTCAGCGAGGTTCCCGAATCTCATGGGGCTCCCGACGTCGTGTCGGACCCGGCCACGTAGGACGCGGCGCCCGTCACGCTCTCGGAAGACGCCCCCGGCGGCGAGGGAAGTCCGACGTACTACTACCCGAAGCGCCAGTAGCGCTCGGGCGCATAGGCGTCGTCCTCGACCAACCCGCCGAGCACCTTCATCTGTGAGACGTATTGCCCCAGGGATTTCCGCTTGAGCGCGAGGGGCGCGCCCGGCAGTTCGATACTCTCGGGCTCGCCGATGGAGCTCATCCGGAGGAGGCGCTCCGCTGTGAGATCGGGGCACTGCTTGCGGTAGAGGGCATCCTCGTAGACGCTCCACGGGCCATCCCGCCGGCCGGTTACGATGAGGCAGGCTTCCGACGTCAGGACGTGATCATTCGATCCGATGCCGAGCGGCAGGAAGACGCGGTCGGGAGCGATCTCGCGCACGACGGCCTCGATCGCCGGCACGATCTCGTCCAGGGTGGGACGATCATCGTCCGCGTACTGCCAGTCCAGGAAGTCCAGGTACCGCTGCGAGGTCCCGAGAACTTCCAGCGCGTTGAAGTCCTCGACCCGACGCATCGCCACGATGTCGTCACCCTCGGCGAAGCCGCCCCAGAGGTCCCAGTCGGTGGGCGGAGAGGGGTATGCGGGAGGCTTACCTCCGAAGACGGTCACGACGGCTGCCGAACCCGAATGGGCCCCCAAGAGCTGGCCGCAAGACAGAACGGCGTCATCGAAGTGAGGAGAGACCACGAGGATCTTCTCGGGAGTTGTCGTTTCCAGTGCCATCTGCTCTCCTCGTTCACGATGACGTTACGTTCCGTCGTCTTCCATGGGGTGCGGATACCAGTGCGTGACGAGGCGGGCCCACGGATTGGTTTGGGCTACCCACCCGCCGGCGGAGTCCTGCCAGCGCGCGACCGAGATGAACCCGCGCCGGGGTTTCGAGAAGTCGGCGCGGTCGGCTCCCCACTGGAACGCGTCGGGTGTCATCACGTCCGCCGTCCAAGATCCGTCGCTCGCGCGCAGCCACTTCACTAGTCCTTGGCGCGTCACGTTGGCTCCCATCGAACGGATACCTTCGGTCAACAGGCGCGCGGCCGCCCAGCCTTCGACCGCCCACTGCTGCATCGCGAAGTTCGGGTCGTATCGACGCATCGCCGCGCGGAACCTGGCGATCTCGGGATTGCTCGTCATCGTGTACGGCACTGAACTGCCGTACACGTAGATCGAGTTGCGACACGGAGCACTGAAGTCTTTGCCGATGCGGCTCGTCCAGTTCGCCACCGAAGCGACCGCGGCTTTGACTTGGAAGCCGTAGCGATCCATCGACTGGCACACGTTCATGAATCCCGCTGTATCGATCACTTGCCAGAAGGCCTCGACGCCGGCCGAGCGCATGTTGATGACCTCGGTGTCCCAAGAGGGACTTGCGGGGTCCTTTCCGGCACCGTTGTTGGGTGTATAGACGACGTCGATGCCCGATTTCTTGAGCATCTCGATCACGATGTCGGCACGGGTCTTGGATGCAGGAATGGCATAGAAGAGGACCGCAGCCTTCTTGATGTCTAAGTGCTCCTTGTACCAAATCATCGGCGCGGCGCTTTCGTAGAACGTTCCCTTCACTCCGACGTTCTTCCCGTCGCGCGGATATCCGGCGGCGCCATAGATAGTGAAGAACATCGGGTACTTGTAGTACGCCGTCGCGACCGGAATCCCACCGACGTCGGGGACCCCGGCGGCGTTCACCAACCCGGCGCCAGCGTAAGCGTCGGTGTTGTTGGCGGCGAAGGCAAAGACCTTCTCCTTGTCGATCAAGTTGCGCGCGCAGGCCTTGTTTCCCTCGGGATCTTCGCGGTCGTCGCAGGTGAGGAACTTAATCGTTCGTCCGTTCACGCCGCCGGATGCGTTCAACGCTTGAAAGTAAGCGCGCGCGCCGTGAGAAGGCCCGCTGAACATCTCCGGACCGAGCGGCCCGCCGACAGGCGTGATGTTTCCAACGGTGATCGTCGTCGCGGTGACGCCGCGGTCGGATGCGAAGTTGCGTGAGGACCCCTCGCCGGGACCGGTTGTGGGGCCGGACCCTGGGCCGAAGCCGGTCGAGCCGTTGCCGAGTGAGGGTCCGTTTGCGGTTGAACCTGCTGATTGCGCATCCGGAGAGGTTTTCCACGACGAGAACCCGTTGCCTTCCGCGCCGGGTTGCTGCAGGTTATCCCCGGCGGCCTGAAAGCTGAATGCGGTGTTGGGCAGACGAGTGCCGCATGCGGTGACGACCAATGCCAAAACCGCGAGCGCGTGGAGGAAACGCAGCCGATTCATGAAAGACCCGCCCCCGATGTCATTCTCCGACCGAAGCTTCGCGCGTCACCGGCACGACCCTCGACTCGCCGGCGGCAGTGGATGGTAGCACCGGCGCTCGCGAAGTCCTGATTCGAAATCGACGGGCAGGGTGTTGCGTGCCCCTCGTGAGACGGACGCGCAATCGCTTCGTATTCCTCAGCCTCGCGTACCTGAAGGAGCGGCTTTCGACATACGAGAAGCTCATGGTTGGACTTGATGTGTCCGGGCTCTTGGTGCTCATCCTCATCGGCGCGCTCGGCTCTTGCGCTTCAGCGAGGTTCTCGAACCTCATGAGGTCCCCGAGGCCGCTCCGGACGCAGCCGTCTAGGACCTGCCTTGGCTCATTTCTTGATGTGCTCGAGGTCGGAGGCGCGAAGGCCTGGACCCATGACCCTACGCATCCAGTGATTACAGGCGTACATTGCCAACGTCACTGCATGCGGCATGCCATCGGCAGGAAGTGAGGGTCATGAGTGCTCCCGTGGATTTGCTCATGGAAAGCGTGATCGCAAACAACCCGGGCGAAACTGAATTCCACCAAGCCGTTCACGAGGTTGCGCGGTCGGTCGAGCCCGTGATCGCGGCTCATCCCCAGTACCGGGAAGCCAAGATCCTGGAACGAATGATAGAGCCCGAGCGAGTGATCATCTTCCGAGTTCCCTGGGCGGACGACGGCGGCGAGATTCACGTCAATCGCGGCTTCCGGGTTGAGATGAGCAGCGCGATCGGTCCCTACAAGGGCGGGCTCCGGTTCCATCCGACCGTCTACCTAGGCCTATTGAAGTTCCTTGCGTTCGAACAGGTCTTTAAGAACGCGCTCACGACCTTGCCGATGGGGGGAGGCAAAGGAGGCGCCGACTTTGACCCGAAGGGCAAGAGCGATTCGGAAGTCATGCGCTTCTGCCAGTCGTTCATGACGGAGCTGTATCGCCACATTGGACCCAACACCGATGTGCCTGCCGGCGACATCGGTGTTGGGTCGCGCGAGATCGGATACTTGTTTGGTCAGTACAAGCGGATTCGCAATGAGTTCAGCGGCGTGCTCACCGGCAAGGGGATGGAGTGGGGCGGCTCGTTGATCCGCCCGGAAGCCACCGGGTACGGCTCGGTGTACTTCGCGCACGAGATGCTCACCTCCCGCCACGATGCGCTGGAGGGAAAGGTGTGCCTCGTGTCGGGCGCGGGCAACGTCGCTCAGTTCACCGTCGAGAAGCTGATTGCCATGGGCGCTAAACCTGTAACCCTGTCGGATTCCGGCGGGTTCATCTTCGACCCTGCGGGGATCAACATCGACAAACTGCAGTGGGTGATGGATCTCAAGAACGTGCGGCGCGGGCGGATCGAGGAATACGCGGAGCACTTCGAGGGCGCGACGTTCACGGCCGCCGACCCCACGGCGGATCACAACCCCCTGTGGAGCGTTCCCGCCGACTGCGCGTTCCCGAGCGCAACGCAGAACGAGATACGCGCCAAGGACGCCGCCGATCTGCTGAGCAATGGCGTAAGTGTTGTGTGCGAAGGCGCCAACATGCCGACGGTTCCGGACGCAGTTCGCCAATTCGTGGAGGCCGGAATCTTGTTTGGTCCCGGCAAAGCAGCAAACGCCGGCGGCGTTGCGGTGTCCGGACTCGAGATGTCTCAAGATGCGCTGCGGCTTTCGTGGGCACGCGAAGAAGTCGACCACCGGTTGAAGCAGATCATGAAGGCGATTCACCAGCAGTGCCGTGAAACCGCCGAGGAGTACGGCACGCCCGGCAACTACGTCAACGGCGCCAACATTGCGGGCTTCGTCAAGGTTGCCGACGCGATGCTCGACCAAGGTCTCGTTTGAGACGAGCCGTTCTGCTTCGCATCAACCGACGTTCCGCGCTGGGGAAGCGTCGGAACCGGCGGTTCGGTTTGCGGCGCAATCCGGGTTGGTCGGTGGCGATGCGTGAGATGTGAAGCGTTCAGCGGGTCGGCAGGGTCAGGGTTGTCGAGGAGATCGCAACGACGCCGGGGATGTTGTTCGGTTGGTAGTAGGGCTGGTCGTTCGAGGTCACTTCGAGTTTGATCGAGTGTCCCGCGAGCCACCGGTATCCGTTTGGCGCCAGCTGGAACCTGGCTTTCAATCCAGCGCTCGGCCCGTCGAGCGAGCGATAGACCCCCCGAGTCACCAGCGCTTGCTGCCCGCTTACCGGATCGACATCCCACAGTCTTGCGGCGAGCGTTGTGTCCGGCGCGGTGGTCGTGAAGTCGACGTCGACGACGGGTGCCCCAAGCATCGTGACATCGTCCGTCACCGGGAACACGTATGTCGCGGCGTTTGGATCCGCGATGCTCGAGTCGATCTTGCGACACCCTCGGTAGGACTGCGGGTTTTGCGTGATTGCGGCTTGAGTGACCGGATCGGTCAGGATGCCGACGCGACTCGGTCCTGCCGTGGTCGTGGTCTGCGCCTCGGTCGAGGTCCATGTCGCGACCGTCGGGTGGAGCCCGCTCCATGTCGGCGCTGTTACGAGTTCCATAGGCGCGTCGTGGTTCAAGCAGCGCGTGATCGCGGCGGTGACATCGAACGAGGGTGCCGGACCCACTCCTTTCAGGTAGTAGTCCAGGAACGCATTCATGGCTTCGTGCGCCGCATCCCATTCGTCGATGCGCTCGGCCGCGTAGTCGTGACCGAAGTCGCCGAAGAAGAGCTTGATCGGATAGGCGGGGTCGTAGTCGCGCAGCGTGTTCGCCGCCTGCAAGGCGTGGAACGCCGTTAACAGCGGATCGGTCTCACCCTGTACCCAGAAGATCGGGATCAAGCCGTCGACCGGGATCCCGCGCGCCGACTTGTAGGTCCCGTACTGCTCGATCGCGTTCGCCAGTACCGGATCTTCGGCGGGGAACGGGTTCCCCGCGAGCATGCGCGCGGTCGCGGTCGTCGTGTCGGCGGTCGGGTCGACCCCGGGCGCAGGAGCGTAGCCGTTGCCGAGTGGGTGGGCCGCCGCCCACACGGCGGTGACGTAAGACTGAATAGGCACGCCCACGGGGTCGGCGTGGTCACCGTCGGGGACGGATTCACCGTCGGAGTTCCTTCCGTTGGGCGCGACGGTCTCGATGAAGTCGAACCACGTGTAGAGCGGGACCGCGACCGTCCACCGCAGCGGCTCGGTGCCGTCGGGTGTCGTCCACGGTGCGAACTCGCCGTCTGCCTTCCCGGCGCAAGCATCGACGCCGGTAATCTGCGCATCGGCGCCGCAACGGATCCGGTCCCGCAGGAATGCGTTCTGGATGGTGTTGCCGCCACCGAATGAACCGCCCGTGATGGCGAGTTTCGTCGCGTCCGCAACGCCCGAAGCAACCAGCGCGCCGGTGAGCCATTGGGTGTCGCGGACTTCCCACCGCTGATCTCCGGTGTGGATCCAGTACTTGTATGACTGGCACTCCACCGAGGGCGCGACGTAGGGGATTGCACCCGGCGACTGCGGACCGCACGAGTCGTGCCAGCCGCGCATCGTGTAGGTGAGCACCGCGTACCCGCGCGAGGCGAACCAGATGTTGTTCCAGTGCGCGTTTGAGCCTCGTCTGAACTCCGAACTCACGGTGTCGGAGCGCCCGGTCTCTTCCCAGATCGTCTTGTCGTCGGTCCAGCCGTGATTCATCGAAACCAAGGGCAAGGGACCGGACGCATCGCACGGGAGCGTAACGTCTACCGACAGTGGGAGTCCGTCGAAGCTCGGCACCGTCCCGCGCCACATCGTGTAGCGGACACCGTCCTTGCTCAGGAAGTCACTCGGGGAGAGTGAGGCTCCCGGAATCCCGGCGAAGGGCGTTGCGGAGTTGGCCGCGCACGCAACGGCGTGCGCGGCCGGGCTCACCAAGAGAGATCCGACGAGGCTCGCCGCAGCGAGCAGTCCGAGCAAATGACGATGGCGCATCTGTACCTCCGCAGGTTTTGGTTTCGTCGCCTCTCAGCCCGCGGTCGTAAGGATGACCTCGGACGGACGCATCTGGTCGTGGTAGACGAGGTTGCGGCCGGCGTACGGCAGCGGTTCGTGGTTGGGGGTGTCGGATGAACCGAACCACACCAAGAGCCGGTGCCCGGGCGCGATCGTGTAGGCCGTGTCCCAGATATCCATGCGGTATTCCAGCACGGCCCTCTGAACTGCTGTGCGGTTCGGTTTCGTTCTTCGGTCTCTTGGCTAGGGCTTTCTCTGTTAGGAGCAGTTCGCCCTGAGGATGGGTGCCGGGGGGGTTCCTCCGACCGCCGGAGAAGAAAGCGTAGGAGGCTCAGCGCTTGGCTCGCCAGGGCGTACGTCCGGAAGCCCGTTATTAATGCCGACCTGGGTCTGTCCTACGCCGACCTCGCCACCGGTCGTTCCTGGCGTTGTGATGGTCAACGTTCCTGGCGTTGTGATGGTCAAGGTTCCGCCCTTAACCCCGTACTGAATCACCGCGAGGCAGGCGGGTCCCAGGCTCGGGACGCTTACGTCTTTGGTCGTTGGGGCGACTGGGGGGAGCGGGGTCCCGTGTCCATCAAGGAGGGATATCATTGTGGGCGCCCTGACGATTCCTTGTGCGGTTTCGACGGCATCCGGCCCCCCGTAGAGCGCACAATAGAAGGGAATCCATAGGGGATCGCCAGCCAAATGACCCGCGCAGTCGTATAACACATCCCCTGCCGTAGCATGGGCTGCTCCCGCGCCTGCCCCGAGGAAGAGGCCTATCATCAAGGAGATTGGCACCGCCACTCGCGTTATTCTGCGCATTCTGCGTTCCTCCATTTCTTGTGGGCGAGCACGAACCATATCGATTCTCGAATCTCCATAGGTTTCCCCCTTTATACCGATCTTACCGATAATAGGAGCATAAGAGGTAATTAAGACAATTGCCAACAAGCCGTGTTGACTCAGGTGAAAATCCCCGAAGCGTCCAGTCATGCGGCATCCACCGGATCGAGGGTCTCTCGATAGCCGAGCCTGTTGAGTTGGAGGATGAGCTTTGTTGCTGTCCTTGCGGGGTCGTTGCGACGGAGGAAGTAGTCGCCTCCGAGATCGATCACTTCCTCTTCGAGCGCCTGGCGTAACACAGGGATCTTGACCCGGGCAACTCCGGTTAAATGGAGACCCCCAACGCAACTCTCGGATCGGCTTGGGTGGCACGAACGAAGGACGTACCAGACCATGCTCGATGAGCTGCGTGATCCACTCAGCGTCACGCACGTCGGTCTTGCGTCCAGGGACGTTACGCAAATGCTGCGCGTTGAGCAGCCAGCATTCCACCCCGTCCTCGAGCACATGCCCCTGCGCGCGCCGCGCTTGCGTTGTCGAGCCGGTCCACCGGCGGAACATCTTTAGGTGAAATGCAGACGACTTCCCTCACCCGGACGGGAAGTCGTCTGCATCGTTACGGTGACGCGTTGTTACTCGCCGAGCCCCCAGTACGCAGCAGGCTTCGGTCGGTGACCGGAAAGGTGGCAGTTCCAGCATGCCGCCCCGCCGACTTGTGGTTCGGGGTCGGCGAGCCCCCTGTGGCAGTAGTGGCACGAGGGCGATCCCGCCTGCACTGCCGCCGGATCGAAGACCGGCTCCTCGGCGTTGACCAACGCCGCGTGCGTTGTGTGGGCGGGTGAGGTGAATCCACCCTGATCCGCGATGTGGCACTTGCCGCAGCCGAAGTTGTCCGCCCGGCCGTGCACCGTGTGACACGCCGCGCATCCCTGCTTGTCGTAGTTCTCGGCGTGCTTGTTGTCGTACGTCTTCGCTCCGGTCGCGGGATCGACGTGGATCGCCGCGTCGAGCAATGCCTTCGGGCTGATGTCTTGGTCAACAACGCCCGGCGCCTTGCCCAGCACGTTCATGAAGCCGGATTCGGTGATGGTCTTGCCCTCGACCCAACTGTGACATCCGACGCAGGTGGCCGGAACCGCAGGGTCGGCTTCCGTTCCGTCCGATCGGATCGGCCAGCCTTTTGTTCCCAATACCGGCGTCTCGCCTGTTCCGCGCCAGACCCAGCGTCCCTTGCCTTCTGCGCCCGTCTGGCCCTTTTCGCGCATCCACGAACGCTGGCTCCGAACAGTGTCGGCGCTTGCCAGCAAGGGCAGGAGTGCGATCAGGCCCACGAGCAACGTCCCGAGCGCCACCAACGTCCAACGCTTCCTCGTCTTCATTGCGATTCCTCCCGCCGCCGATCCCTAACGAACTTGCCCCCGACACCGCAAAACCGTCCGAACATGTCGGAATTATCAGTGTTGGTCCTAATTGTCTTGTTACACCCAATAGCTGGGTGCGTCAATAGAAGACCCTAGGGTCAAGACCCTAATCTCCTGAAACTACCGCTTTGGGTGCACTTCGATGCTGCGGCGGGCCTCTTAGCCGTCCCAGGCGCCATCCGCGATCGCCCGTCCGGCCGGCGGGTTTTGAAGTTCTATGAAGGCTCGTTCTCTGATGAGGACCGGATGGACCAGGCGATTCCCTTGGGGCCTCGTGCCGAGATAGACGGTGATCGTCACCCGATCCGCACCTTCAACAACTTCGATGTGGTGAAGTCCCTCCGGTTGTCCCCGCTCGAAGATGACCTCCAGAGCAGTCCGGTCGCGCGCCCATGCGACTCCCTTCAAGGGAACCGCATGAGGTCTGACGAGCTGGGGGTCCGGTTCCGCCAGGCGAAGACGGAACGGTTCTGGGGGCGTCAAGGAATGAAGTCGGTGACGCTCGATCAAACGCAACTGCGGCAGTCCGGGGTCTTCAGGCATCTCCCGGGCGTCTTTCGGGGTTTGGCAGACGAGTGTGATCTCGTGCCCGTCTTCCGACAGGCCCTCGGCGACGATGCGAACTCCGCTTTGGAACAGCACCGTTCGCAGAGCCGCGAGTCGCACGTCTTGCTCGGGGCGCTGGACTGGGGACCCCTGGACCCGGTAGCGACGGATTTCTCCTGCGGCAGTCGGCATGACCCAACACCCCTTGCCGAGAACGTTACTTCAACGCCCCGCAGGAAGGTTCAGCAGTGGCGCATGTCCGCGCAGGAGTCGGAGCCGATCTGATATGCGGATTGGGTCGACCTCGGTGGTGGGCCCCTTGTCAGCCTAGGGCTGGGCGACCTCCAGGGGCTCGGGTTCGTGACGCCGGCCGAGCACCACGAGGGCCGACACATCGCGATCATCGCCGCCCGCAAGCATGGTATGCAGGAAACGCGCACGCTACGGTGAATCAACGCATGCGGAGGGGCTGCGGACAGACGATGAGTGAGAGGATTCCCTTACGGATTCCGGTGAAAGGCTCAGGCGCAGTCAATGACGGCCGCTGCGATCTTGGCTGGTATGGCTCCTGGGAAAAGAGCCCTCCTGGTGCTGATGACATCTACTTATATACCTGCGAGATGCACCCAGCCGGGACCACCCGCAGGAGAGAAGTGATGGCACACGAGTTCGGACACGCACTCGGGCTAGCCGATGGTTGCATCGAGCACCAGGGCCTTTCGTATCTGATGATGGGCGGGCCGGACAGCGTCGATCCGTTCGCCGGATTCTGCGGCTGCATTGGCCCTGGGCAGCATGAGAAGAATGACTACTACGCGCGATGGGGATGTTTGGAGCCTCTATGTTCGCAACCAGGGTAATGACGCTTCTCGGTCGGCGCAGCATCGCAACGGTGCTCGCCTTGGTAGCGTTGGCCACACCTCTCGTGTACGAGGCCTACATGCGTTCCGTCGCGGCCACCTTCGAGATTCGGGCATTCTCGCGGGATCTGTCGGATCCGCGACGACTGGCCGGTTTCGCTGACGATGTTTTCGTCGGACGTGTCGAGGGTGAGGGTCGCTTCTACGACCTGGATTCGACAGTCAATCGAACAGTATTCCCGGTTCGCGTTTTGGAGGTTCTGAAGGGTGACGTGCCATCTGCCGATATCCTCGTGAATCAAGTCGGGGGCGAGGATCAGTACGGAAACGTGTGGCGAATCGAGGGTGTACCTATGCTTCAGCCAAGCGAGACATACCTGTTCGCGACACGATCTTCGGGAGACGACTTCCTCGGCGAGACTGCGACGCCGGGTGTAGGTCACACGCTCCTAGCGTCTGATGATCAGCGGCGACGGCTTGTTCGCCGGTTCCGCGATGCGATCCAGTCGGCGATCCCTTACGACGTCCCCAATCCCGCGCGATCTGACAGGTAGTTCTCGTTCCGCCGTTGGCAGAGAGGGTGCGCGCTTAGTTCGCCCGCTGACGACTAACCTCGATTCTCGGTTCAGCGCGGACATCCGCAAGTCGCTGCCGATCTGCTCACAAGCCCCGGACGCGGGCCGGCCGAGGGAGACGCGTTGATCAGATGGATGGAGCAGAACGAAGATGCCTGGCGTTCTTGATCCCGAGTACCCAAGGGTCTCGAAGCATCGAGAACCAGGCGGCGAGATGCTGGTGAGTTGCACAACCGAGGCGACGGTGTCAGCCGAAGGGCTTCGAGGGGCGGCGCAAAGCGTAGCCTTTGGAGTCGTAGTCCCAGCACTCCCATGAGGGGTAGACGTCTTCCCAGCCGCCGTCATTCCACCTCTGCACCTCGACGCAGCGCACGGCATCATGGGTGTTTGGCGCATACGTCATTGGCGGGGCAACATCGGCCTTGAACTCGCGAAGTGTCTCCAGAGCGGCGACGAACTTCTCACGCGTGGGGTTGGGTCCGGCGCGACGCAGACCTTCGACGAACATCTGTGCCGCGGTCCACGAGACCTCGGCGACTGCCATGACCGACGTTCCCGGGTAGTAGCGATGAAGGGCCTCGACGTAGCGTCGCGGTCCGGGCAGGTTCATGTGCAGAGACGGCATCAATTGCGTTTCGAGGTTGATCGCCTTCGTCTTCTCAAGTACGTCCGCGACGTAGTCGTTGCGCTCCGTGTCGGCGAAGCCGGTGCTGAAGACCTGCGGATACCAGTTCTGTTGAGCGAGCGCCTGAAACAGCCGCACGTAGCTCATCGGATCGAGTCCGGCGAGGATCGAATCGGCTCCCATCGTTCGCCAGTTGAGGACCTTGGCGTTGTAGTTGGTCTCGGTTGCATCGATCTTTTCGTAGGCGACGGGAGCGGCGCCCTCGCAACGCTCCATTCCTCTTTTGATGCCCTCGAGCATTTGGTCCGAGTAGGGAAGGTTCACGACCGCCACGGCCGGATGTTTCACGCCGGCTTCACATGGGAATCGGGCGAGCCCCGCACCGGCCTTGGCGAAGTTCGCGTTCGTGGGGAAGAAGCCTGGAGGGCCGAATTCCTGAGGGACACCGAGCCCTCCGATTACCGGCAGGCCGGCCTCGGCGAAGTAGGCGCTCGCCGCCGGCTCGGAGTTCGGAGCCAACCACCCGACGATCGCGAAGACCTTGTCTTGCTCGGCCAGACGCCGTGCGGCGTTGAGGCCCTGGGTCGGGTCGTAGCCGTCGTCGTAGGAGATGAACTCGATCTTGCGGCCGTGTACGCCGCCCTGGGCGTTGATCATCTGGAAGTACGCGCGCGCCGAGTAGTCGGCAGGTCGCGCGTCGAAAGGCCCGGTCTCGGTGAATATCCCTCCAACCTTGATGGTTCCCCGGGATACGCCGGCGCTGGAGTCCGTCCGGCGCTTCGAGCCGGGCGTGGCGGCTTGGGACGCGCCGCGCGTTGCCGCGAGCTCAAGCAGGCCGGGACCGCGGGCGGATGCGGCCGACGGGTCGGCGGAATCGGTACCCGGCGCGGCTTCGCCGTACTGGGTGGCGAACGAACCCGAGTTCGCGGATTCCTCGCCGAGGTCTTTGTAGTAGTTCACGACGAGTGTGCCGAACAAGAGTGTGAGCGCGCAGGCCACCGCAAGCAAGCGCTTGAAGGTCGGGTCCGGTCGCTCCGAGTTCACGCGTCCTCGAGTCGAAGCTTGCGCAGTTTGCGGGCGTAGAGGAGTTGGCCGCGCATCACCATGCGAGGCGACGTCCGGTACAGCCGCCACAGCAGCCGAACGTAGATGCCGATGGTGATGATCCCGCGGTTCCGGTTCACTCCCCGAAGGATGACGCGCGCGCACCGCTCCGGACTTGTGAAGAAGAAACTCGGGATCTGGGCGATGAGCTTGTCTTCATCCACGTTGACGTGTCTGGAACTCGTGTAGAACCGCGTCTTGATGAAGTCCGGGCAGACAACGCTCACGCGCACCCCGAGCGCCGCGCCTTCGACGCGAAGCGAGTTGGACAGGCCGACCACCGCGTGTTTGGAGGTGACGTAGGCAGTCTCCATCGGCACGGGCACCAGGCCGACCATGGATGCGACGTTGACGATGTGCCCGTGGCCCTGCCGTTCCATGATCTTGTACGCCGCGTAAGTTCCGTTGATGACCCCCCAGAGATTCACGTCCAGCACGCGTCGGAACTGGCTCATGTCTAGGTCGCGAAGTTCGCCGCCGACGGCCATTCCGGCGTTGTTGAACATGTAGTCGAGGCGGCCGTGTTTGGATGCGATGTCCCCGATGAGGCCGGCGACCTGCTCTTCGCTCGACACGTCCAGCGCGAAGGACTCGGCAGTGCCGCCGGACGCGACGATCGAGGACGCAACGTCTTTTGCGCGGCCTTCGTCTATGTCGGTCACGTATACGATCGCGCCGCGCTTCCCGAGTTCCTTCGAAAGCGCTTCGCCGATTCCCGACGCACCGCCCGTTACGATCGCGACCTTGTCTCGTAGGTCGGCCATGGAATCCTCCCTGCAGGTGTGAGTGCTAGGCGTGCTTCGGCGATTCGCGCAACGCGCGCAACAACAGGAATGCGTAGGGGATTAGCGCGAGCGCTTCGAGCCAGATCAGGGAAACGCCGACCGGGCTCGACAGGAAGTCCGTGTAGCGGTGGGCGACCCCCGCGACCCAGTCTGCGCCGTCGCCCGCGTACAGCATCCGCTTGAGTCCTGTGCCGTCCCATCCGTAGGTCACCAGGAACAGCGGCAAGGCAACGCTCCAGACAACCTGTGCGATCGCGGCGATCGTCTTCCCTTTCCTGAGAAGTGCACGCGTGATCGTGAAGCCCGCCACCCCCATGAGGATCATGGCGATGGCCGCCGCGCTGGCCAGCCACGGCGGGTAGTCGGAGGCGCTTGTTGCGACAAACATTGATTCCCACGCGGGGAATCGCCAGCACAGGTAGATGACCTGAGGAACAAACGCGAGCGCAAGCCACAAGACCGTGGCTACGAAATACTTGTCGCGCAGAGGGGATTCCTCTTCGCCGGCTTGCTTGCTCGATGCAATCGCCAGTCCGGCGGAGAGGCCGTAAGACAGGAATACGTCGACTTGCAGCATGTTGTCCGGGCTCCTTGATTCGACGGCCATGCGCCAATCGCGAGTGATGTAACTCGGCGCGTCGTTTGGATGTCAAGCTGAGGGCTTGGGCGCGCGCCGCGCGCGGCGCGCGCAGGTGGGCTCCACCCGCTTATGGGAGGGCTACCGTTCCGCCGGGGTCGGTTTGCGCGCAGGGGCCCGTGCCCCAGTGGATGTCTTGCTCGAGTCGGATGTTGCGGGAAGACGTGCCGATCCCGATCCGGTAGCAGCCCGGTGCGACCGTCCAATCTCCGTTCGCTTCGTTCCAGTACGAGAACGCGCGCGCATCCAGGTCGAATCGCGCCTGCTGTGTTTCGTCTGGCGTCAGGTGGATCTTGCGGAAGGCCTTCAGTTGCCGCGGTGGCTGCGGCACGGTCTCGGGCATGCCTACGTATAGCTGCACGACTTCGCTGCCGGCGCGCGCGCCTTCGTTGGTCACGTCCAGGACGACGGTTGCCTGGCCTGGTGTCTGCGGGTCGGCGGTGATTTCAAGATTCGAGTAGCCGAATTGCGAATAGGACAGTCCGTGGCCGAAGGGGAAGAGCGGCTCGACTCCCTGTTCGTCGAACCAGCGGTAACCCACAAAGACGCCCTCGGAGTACTCGGCGTTGAGTGCGATCCCGGGGTATTGGGAGAGGCTGGACGCGGCGCGGTCGCCTTCGCGCATGGGGAAGGTAACCGGCAGGCGCCCGGACGGATTCACGTCGCCGAACAGGACGGAGGCGATGGCGCTACCGCCTTCTTGGCCGGGGTACCAGGCTTCCAGGACGGCCGGCACCTTCGCGATCCACGGCATCAGCACAGGGCCGCCGGTCTCGAGCACGACGATGGTGTTCGGGTTCGCATCGGCGACCGCCGCGATCAGATCGTCTTGGAGACCGTCGGCAGGCGGGCACTCCAGCGAAAGGCACGGCTTGTCCACGAACTCCGTTTCGGTGTCGGTGGCGACGACGATGGCGACGTCGGCACCGACTGCCGCGCGCGCGGCGACCTCGGGCGCGGTGCCTCGGTCAAAGACGACTTCGACGTTCGGGCCGGCGCGGTCGCGGATTCCGGCAAAGGGTGTCACCGGGTTCGCGGGCTTGACCTCGGAACTGCCGCCCCCGGACTTGTAGGAGTCGGCCTGCGCTCCGATCACGACGATCTTGGTGAGCCCGGCGGCATCGAGCGGCAGCAGGCTCTGGTCGTTCTTCATCAACACGATGGCTTCTTCGGCCGCGCGCCGCGCAACCGCCCGGTGTCCGGCCACGTCGAACCCCGTGTCGTAAGCGCGCTCGGGACGATCGAACACCCCGAAGGCGAACATCGTGCGCAGATACCGGCGAAGGGCCTCGTTGATCACGGCTTCACTCACCTGCCCGGAGGTGATTGCCGCGCGCAGCGCCTCGGGCCGGAAGAACGCGGCCAGCGGTAACTCCAGATCGGTGCCGGCATTCGCGGCGGCTGCGGTGCTCCATTGCGCGGCGCCGTAGTCGGTGAGCGCGATACCTTCGAATCCCCAGTCACCTTTCAGGATTTCGCGAACCAGGTGCGTGTTTTCGGTCACCTTCTGCCCGTTGACTCGGTTGTACGCCAGCATCACGCTGCCGACGCCCGCGTCGGTCACCGCGGCTTCGAATGCCGGCAGGTAGATCTCCCGCAGGGTGCGTTCCGCGATGACGGCGTTGGTTACGAAGCGGTCGGTTTCTTGGTTGTTGGCCGCGTAGTGCTTGATGTCGGCGATGACACCGGCCCCTTGTGCGCCTTGAATCCAGCCGACGGCGGTGCGCGACGTTAGGTGCGGATCTTCGCCGTACCCCTCGAACGTCCGGCCGCCTCCGGGGTTACGCATGATGTTGACCGTCGGCCCCAGCACGACGTCGCCGCCGTAGCTTGCGACTTCCGTTCCGATGACCGCTCCGTAGGCGCGCGCCAGTTCAGGGCTCCATCCCGCGGCGAGCGCGATGCCTGCGGGCAGCGCAGTGACGTCCGTCGTGTCGAACATCGACCAATGACGGAACCCGACGGGTCCGTCGCTGAACGACATCTTCGGAATACCAAGACGCGGGATACCGTGGTTGATCGAGGGCGCGTAGTTTCGGTAACGGATGAGCTGGCGGTCGTAGTCGTCTCCTCCCATCAGTTGCAGCTTCTCGTCCAACGTCATCTGGGCCAGGACCATCCCGGCGCGCGCGTCGGGCTCGAGGCCTGGATCGCACCACGGATGCTCGCCGCACCCCGCGTAGGTCGCCCCCTCGCCTTCTCCGTCGCCCGCGAGCGCGCACAAGTCCGCCCACCCGCCGAAGGCCCGGCAGCCTTCGCGTGCGGCCGTCATCGTGTCTTCGGTCTGGCGGAACAAGTCACAGAATCCCGACGGCGCGCCGTATTCGAGGCACATCTCGATCATCTGCTGCGCGCTTCCGTCCAGGGCAGCGCAGAGTTCGTCGGCTTCGGCGAAGTCGCGACAGCGCTCGGCTAGCGGGCTTGGCGACTCGGCACCGGCCGGGATGGCCAAGCCGGCGACGGCGAGCAGAAGCGCAACGGCGATTCCGGATGTGCGGCGGCGGATTCCGACGCGTGCGGCAACAGGTGAATTCTGTCTCATGGTGACGTTCTCCGTGGCTCTCGGGTACGGGGACATCGGGCGTTGTCTTCGGGTGCCGGGGAGTGGTTCTGCGCGCAACGTCCGAAGACCTGCACGCCCTGCGGAATCGCGACCTGCTAGGCGTTGCGGCGCAGCAGCGAGTAGAGGAATTCCTGCGTTCCGCCGCCCGGTGTGTCGTGGATCTTGACTGCGGACTGCAGCAGCGTGAACGCGGGGCCGAGCGCGCGCGTGATGCCCTCCGCGTCGTATCTCACGACCTCCAACCCGCTGCACTGCGTAGGTCCGTTCGGGCCGAAAGTCGCCATCACGATGTGGCCGCCGGCCGGCACCGTCGCCTCCGCCAACGTGGCGTACTGCCGTCGGTCGCTCTCGGAAGTCAGGAAGTGAAAGACGGCACGGTCGTGCCACACATCGTAGTTGCCGACACTTGGGAGATCGGTGACGTCGCCGCAAAGCCAGGTGACGGCGCCCGCGAGATCGCCGAGGCGCTCTCTGGTGCGTCGAAGGGCCGCTTCAGACACGTCCAAAACCGCGACGCGCCCGATTCCGGCCTCCAGCAGATGATCGACGAGCAAGGAGGTGCCGCCGCCGATGTCGATGACCGACCGGCCGCCGGCGACGATCGCGACCAAGATCAGCTCAAGGGATCGCCGGGGGTCGGGTTCAAACCAACTGACCTCGTGATCGGTCTTGGTTTCGTAGATGTGCTCCCAGTGCGCTTTGCGGTCCACGAGGTCAGTCTACGACTGTCCCTCTTGCGTCGCCCCGGCCGGTGTTTTCGAGGTTGAGCCGTTGGCGACGCTTCTTACTCCGTTGCCTTTGGGCAACGCGGCGTGGCTCGCCGCCAGGAACGCGCGAAGGTAGACCGACCGGAGCGGGGCGATCGCGCGCACGGCGCGCGCCGGCGGCATGCGTTCGATGATCTGTAGCGCGCGCGCCATCGCTTGCGGGCCCGCACCCGCGACTGTGTCCACCAGAAGGTCGCCGAGCTTGCCGCGCTCGACCGCCATGGCGACCATGCGGTCGAACGTATTCGCGGGGGTGAATACCCGGCGCGCGCGCGGGAGCATCGCGTGCCCTTCGTAACGGCAGACTTCGTGGCACACGCCGCATCCGATGCACACGTCGGCATCCAGGACCGCCCAGTACTTGCGCAAACCCTTGCCCTGGTTGTCCACAATCGTGATCGCATCGGCGGGGCAGGCGCGCGCACACTTCTTGCAGCCGCGGCACTTCTCGTGGTCGATCGCGGCGGTCCAGTTGGACGAAACGATCGCGCCGGGGATCTTGGCGTCGCGAATCGCGCTCATCATGCCGCAGCAACATCCGCAGCAGTTGCAGATGTACGAGATGCCCTCGCGAACGTTGTCGGCGATTTGGGCGAGCCCGGCCTGCTTGCACTCCTCCAGGATTCCCAGGCCTTCCGCATTGGTCACCCACTCGGCGATGCCGGCACGGATCAACGCCTCGGCGCCCTGGCCGAAACTCATGCATGTTCGCAGCGGGGCGTCGCACCCGCGCCCGAGAAGCTGCTCGTGGTGCCGGCACGGGCACAGCGATACCGCGACGCTCGATGCCGACGACACGATCCGGGTTGCTCGCTCCCAGTCGAGCACTTCCGATGTGCCTTCGTCGGGCACGGTTTCCTCGCGCACCAGCGCGCGCCCGACCTGCGTGCTGCCTTGGAAGATGGAACGCGCGAGCGCGAAGTCGGGGTCCTGGAAGAGGTACTCGTCGAACAGTTTGGCCAGCTCGTCCATCGGCGCGTCGTCGCGCGCGCGCATGAAGGTGAACTCGTAGAACCCGATGACGACGGGTGCGAGCGACACAAAGCGCGTTCGGCCGCGCGTGAGATCCAGGACCAGGCCGCGCGCGGCCATGCTGGTGATCATCGCGTCGAGTTCGGCCTCGTCGCGCCCGACGCGCGAAGCCAGCGCGGAAAGCGAAATCAGCGACGGCATTTGAGCCGCAAGTTCGGCTTCCTCAGGAGAGAACAAGTGACGCAAGATCGCCTGAAAGACGGGGGAGTCGGGTGCGCCCGTCGGCATCCGATCCAGTCGCTGCTGCAAGCGCCCGTACACGCCGTTGCCGTTGTGATTGTGGCCCATGACGACTCCCCCGCTTGAAGGTCTGGTTCTTACTCGGGATCGAAGATCGCACCGGGGTTGAGAATCCCCGCCGGATCGAACGCCTGCTTGATGCGGCGCATGAGGTCGATCTTCGTGGGATCTTCCAGCGCCATCAGGTACGGCTTCTTCTCGGTCCCGATTCCGTGCTCGCCCGATACCGCACCGCCGATCGCCGCTCCCGCGGCGAAGATCTCGTGCATCACGCGGTGCCGCACGTCGTCGTCGGCTTGGAACACCGACATGTGGATGTTGCCGTCGCCCACGTGCCCGCAACCGACGATGAACGTTCCCGACGCTTGTGCGATCTCGGTCACGGTCTTCATGTACCGGCCGAGTTCCGCTCGCGGCACGACCAGGTCGATGATGTCATTCGTGCCGGCGGTCTTGGCCGCCCAGAAGGCGCGCTCCCGGGCCTCGATGAGCTGCGCGCCCGCTTGTGACGGCAGGACGTAAAGATCGAGTGCCCCGAGCGAGGAGACAAGGTTCCCGACTTCCTCGATGTCTTCGTCCAGACGGTCGGCTTTCCGGTTCTCCAAGACGATGACTAAGTACGCCAGCGCGGTTTCTTTGATCGACTGCGGAATCCCGAGGTCGAGACCGGCCGCGTTGAGGATTCCGCCCATCGACACGAAGTCGATGTACTCAAGGATCATCGGGTCGACGCCGCTGCCGACGATGCGCGGCACGGCGGCGGTGACCTCGTCCAGGGACGTGAAGGGCGCGAGCAACGTCGTGGCGTGAGGCGCGCGCGGGTACAGCTTCAGGATCGCCTCGGTGACGATGGCGAGCGTTCCTTCCGAGCCGATGATGAGTTGGGTCAGGTCGTACCCCGAGGTTGCTTTCACGAACCGTCCACCGGTGCGAACGATTTCGCCGGTCCCCAGCACGGCTGTGAGTCCGAGTACTTGATGCCGCGTCACGCCGTACTTGATCGCGCGCATGCCTCCGGCGTTGGTCGCAACGTTGCCTCCAAGGCTCGCCGAGTTCTCGCCGGGAAAGACCGGGTAGACCAAGCCGTGTGCGGTGGTGGCGTCGTCCAGTTCCCGGAGCGTGACGCCCGGCTGCACGACGGCGACGTGGTTGCCGGTGTCGATCTCAAGAACCGCCGCCATGCGTTCGAACGACACCAGGATTCCGTCGGCCCGCGGGATGCATGCGCCCGACAGGCCGGTTCCGGATCCGCGCGCGGTCAGGGGGATTCCCTGCGCTGCGGCGAGGCGCACGACTGCGGCCACCTGGTCGGTGCCGGCAGGCTTCACTACGCAGACGGGCCGCTGCGGGGGCGCGTGAAGCGCTTCATCGTGCGTGTAGTCGTCGTTGATTGCGTCGCCGGTCAGCACGTTCGCCGGTCCGACGATCTCGGCAAGCTCCGTAGTGATGTCTCCCATGTGCGTCAGCCTAAGCGCTGCCGCGTCATTCGGGCCAAACCGGTCGGGACTACGTTAGGACTCCTCGAAATGAGCAGAAGGTGGGTCCCAACGGGTGAGTCAAGGAGGTTGCCTCCAAGCCGACAACCGGGAAACGAGTCGCGGACCGGATCGGAGCGGAATGATCGAACTCAGGTCGGTAACGAAGGCGTATCGAATGGGAGATGAGATCATTCGCGCGCTCGACAGCGTGGATGTTCGAATCGCCGCGGGGGAGTTCGTGGCGATTGTCGGGCCGTCGGGCTCGGGGAAGTCCACGCTTGCGAACATCGTAGGCGGGCTCGATCGACCGGATTCCGGAGAAGTCCTCATCGAAGGGCGCGATCTCGCGAGCCTGAATGATCGCGAGTTGTCCGCCTATAGAAATCGCAGGGTCGGCTTCGTCTTTCAGGCGTTCAATCTGCACCCCGGGTATACGGCGCTCGAGAACGTCGGACTGCCGTTGCTGTTTGCGGGAGTCGGAGCCCGCGCGCGCAAGCGGCGTGCGGAGGAGGTCTTGCGGGCGGTCGACTTGGGTGACCGGATGGGACATCGCCCGGGGCAGCTCTCGGGAGGCCAGCGTCAGCGCGTGAGCATTGCGCGCGCGCTAGCGAACGATCCGGAGATCCTGATCGCCGATGAGCCGACCGGCAACGTGGACTCCAGGAAGAGCGCCGAGATCATGCACTTGCTGCGGGATCTCAACCAGCAGCAGGGGCTCACCCTCATCGTGATCACTCACGATGCCGCGATCGCTTCGCAGGCTGATCGTGTTCTCGCAATGCGCGACGGTCAGATTGAGGAGCCGGAAGAGACCGGCGAGTTCGTCGCCGATGTCGTGCGCACCCAGAGAAAGAGGGTCGGCTGATGCGTTTTCCCGATTACTTCGCGGTCGCGCTGAAGAACTTGTGGCGCCGCAAGCTTCGGTCGTCTCTGACGATCTCGGCCGTCGTTATCGGAGCCATGTCCGTGATCGTGATGTTGTCGCTCGTGCTTGGGGCTAAGCGGGTCTTCGTACAGCAACTCAACTCCATGAATGCGCTCTCCCTGGTGACGGTGTCGGGTGATCCGAACGCGGAGGGGGGAGACCTTTTCAGCGGAGGGCAGTCTGCGGATGAGAGCGCGAAGCGGATGGACGAAGCGGCGTTGAAGGATCTGGCCGGCATCGACCACGTCAAGGCCCTGACTCCAACGGTTTCGGTGTGGGTGCGCTCGCTCGGGATGGCAGGCTCGGACAAGAAGATGTGGCCGAACTTGCTGGCGTATGAGCCGGGTGCCGGCGTTCTCAGTCTGCCGCTCGCGGCCGGACGCGCTCTTCGACCCGGCGACATGAACAAGGTCGTGCTCGGCAACCGCGCAATTCGCGCCTTCGGCTATGGGGATCGGCCCGAGTCCGCGATCGGCAAGCGCGTGATGTTGTATGCCGACGGCTGGGCCTACTACAACGACTGGACCGGAAACCCGCCGGAGCCGCTGCCGAACGCCGGGGATGAATACTGGGACACGATCGGCAAGATACAGCGGCCGATCATGGCCGAGGTCGTGGGCGTTGCGGCCTCAGGGATGAGCGACGGCAACAACTTCATCTCGATGGGCTGGGCCCGCAAACTCATGGTTCAGCGGTCATGGAAGTTCGACGATGCAAAAGCCAAGCTGATCGAAGCAGAGCGCCGGCAGGCCAAGCAAGGGACTCCCAACGTGCCCGACGTGCAGCCGATGAGGATTGAGCGGACGGACGGAATCGCCGAAAAGGGCTACGCGTCGATCATGCTGAAGGTCGACGACACCGCGAACGTCAAGAGCGTTGTTGCGGCAATCGAGCGCAAGGGATACGGCGCGACGAGTGCGCAGGAGATGCTCGATCAGCTCTCGAAGTTGTTCCTCATCCTTGGGCTGATCGCAGGCGCGATCGGCGGGATCTCGCTTCTGGTCGCGTGCATCGGCATCGTCAACACGATGGTCATGGCCATGTACGAACGCACGCGCGAGATCGGCGTGATGCGTGCGTGCGGCGCCACGCGCGCGGTCGTTCGCCGTCTGTTCACGCTGGAGGCCGGCCTCATTGGGGTCTTTGGAGGCATGATCGCTCTCGGTGTTGCGTTCCTGATGGCGCAGGGGGGCAATGCCCTCGTGAATCGCTTCGCGACGGCGCAGAGCGTTCCCATCTCGGACGTGATCGCGTTTCCCGCCTGGCTGGTGGCCGGAGTGCTCGGTCTGACGGCGTTCGTCGGCACGTCGGCCGGCGTCTTCCCGGCGCGTCGAGCGGCACGCCTGAATCCCGTAGAAGCGCTTCGGTACGAGTAGCCGGTTCTAGTTCCCGGATGGCGTGATCGTGAGGGTCACGCCATCCGCTGCTTCGTCGAGCGCGAGCTTCAGGATCTGAGCGCCGGGGGCGGAGACGACGCTCGCTCCGGTCACCTCTACCGAGTAGCCGTCGGGGAACCGGCGCGCGGGCACGAAGACCTCGGTGATCGATCCGGCGCCGAAGGACCCCGATCCGTCGGCGCGCGCCGGCGTGTACTCCAGGGTGAAGGTCTTCGTCGCGGAATCCCACGCGTAGTGGGTCGGCGTTCCGGCTACCGCGCGCGGGTAGGCGCGCACGATTGCGTCAACGCGCTCGGTCATCAAGTTGTCCTCCGTCGGAGGTCTGCGGAGATCCTTGAGGATCTCGGCGGAGCCGTACGGCTTGGCGCCTTGCGGGTTGCCGATCGCGTAGTCCCAGTAGGTCCAGCTCGAACCGATCTCGGCTGCCAGATTGGCAACCCGATCGATCACGCCGCTGACGTCTTCGTCCTTCCCGGCTGTGAAGTGACCGAACTCGCTGAGAATCAGTGGAACCTGGTAGGTGTCTGCGTGCTTGGCCGCGGAGCGGAACTGTGGGCGCTCTCCCAGATCCTCGCATGCCAGATCGCCGGTGGGCGGAGTCCCGAACTGAAGGCCCAGGCAATACACGTGGTACGAGAATGCGGCGGGCCGCACCACGATGTCTCCGTGGTAGGTGTCGGCCCCGAAGTCGAACGTCACGTTGGGTTCGTAGATCACGAACTTGTCGGGCGCGGCCTCCGCGATTGCTTTGCCGATGCGCTTTGAGAACTCGGTCAGCATGAGTTGGTCGAACGCCGGGCACCCGGCCGGACTCGCGCACGTGGTCCACTGTGATCCGGGGAACGGCTCGTTCATGATCTCGAAGCCCATCACGCCGGGGTGGTTCGCGAACTTCTCTGCGACGTAGCGCCACGCGCGCGCGAAGTGCTCTTGCAGTGGCACTCCGTCATCGGCCGGCGCGTTCATCCAGAAGTTGTCGAACGCGCGCCACACCGACGGATTCGCGAAGTAATTGGCTGCGAGGTTCCCGGTGTCGGGTGAGACCGGCACGCCGTCGTCCTCTCCCATCCAGTCGGGCATTCCTCGGCCGTTGTACTTGTTGGCGTAGACATCCTGATGGAAGTCCACGATGACATCGAGTCCGGCTTCGGCTGCGACGTCCACGATGTCCCCGATGCCGTCGACGTACGCCGGATCGAACACGCCCGGCGCCGGCATGACGCCGGAGGCGAAGACGGCCAGGCGCAGGAGAGTCAGTCCGTTCTGGGCTAGGAATGCGGCGTCGTCCTCGTCGAACTCGGCCGAAAACTCCTCGGAGCCGTGCTCCTTGTATGTGAACGCGATCCCGTGAAGGATGCGGGTGCGACCGGTCTCGTCCACGAAATGGCGTCCCGCCTGGCCGATAGCAGGGGGATCGCCTGCGGCCGGTCCCGACGTCGCGGCTAGGGCGATCACGGCCGCTGCGGCCGGAAGAAGTCGTCTCAAGCGGTTGGGCATGTTCATGATGTCCGTGCTCCCGCGTCAGCTCTCATGAAAGCCGCCGCGGGAACGCTCACCCAGCCGCGGCGGCTTGACCGAACGACAGTGGGTTCGGCGCGCGCCGGCGTTCTCCTGCCGCGCGACCTTCAAAAGATGCTCGGGGGTTGTCTTTCGGTTGTCCGGGTGCCCGCCTGCGGTAAGGCCCTGGTCCTTCGTGCGACCATGGTGCGACACTGGAGGGCGGCCTTGCGGGGCTCAGGAGGCACCTTGTGAATTCGGTTCTTCTTAGCAACAGCCTCACCTTCTATATGCAAGTGCGGATTAGTGTGACCCCGGCAAGCCTTCGAATCGACGCTCCTCGCAGCATCCTCGGGTTCCTGCCTGCCGGCCGGAAGGCACTGGAGTTTCCGTTCGCCGACATCCAAGAGATCGGCGTCGCCTGGGCTGTTCTCCCGACTCGACTCCCGGCGGCGGTCGCGCTGTTCGCCGCCGTCGTTGCGTTTACTCCCGGCATTGCGCTCTCCATAGCCCTTGTGGTCGTCGGCCTGTGGCTCCTGCCGCTGTCGGTGATCAAGGTGATCCGCATCCGGCCTCGGAGGGGGCGCGTTCGAAAGGTTCCGATCTGTCTGTTCCAAACGTTCGACGGTGAACTGATTGCCTCCGAAGTCATGACGCACGCGCGCGCCGCCGCGCAACCGGAGCCTTCGTGATCGACGTGGCCGAGGAAGTCGCGCGCGCGGTAGTCGCCGCGGGGTTCGCCGTCGCGCTCGCGGTGTCCGGCGTAGTGACGGCGCGTGCTCGAGGGCGTTCTCGCGCGCGCGCGTCGGGACTTGCGCGGCGGGTAGGCGCGCGCATTGCGTGGGCGCTATCTGCCGTGCCGTATGCAGTCGTGTGTGTCGTGTTGTGGCGGCCTTTGCCGGTGCATCCTTCGGTGGCGGCGCGCGCGGTCGCATTGTGCGCGGGCACTTGTCTGATCGCGGCGGGATGGAGTTTGTATACGTGGGGACGCAGCGCGCTGGGAGACATGTACAACGTTTCCGGCGCGTTGGGATCCGAGTTGTACGCCGGACACCGCCTCGTCGCGTCGGGTCCGTATCGCGTGGTCCGTCATCCGATGTATGTGGGGATCGCGCTCGGAGCGCTCGGAGCGCTGCTGCTGTACCGGACGTGGGCGATGGTTTTCGCGGTTGTCGTGCTCCCGGCCGCGGTCGTCAAGATCCGACGAGAAGAGCGTTTGCTCGCTGAGGAGTTCCCGCAAGAGCACGCGGCCTATCGGGCGCGCGTTCCGGCTGTGGTGCCGCGTGTTGGTCGTCGCGTCGAAGAGGTGACCGCGCGCGCGCGCGGGAGCCGTGAGAAGGGGAGGCCGTCATGAAGGAGAGGTCGCGCAGAGTGCTCCTGGCGTTCGCAATCATGGGTGCCGTCGTCCTTGTCGCAGGCGGGATCTGTATTTCGATCATTTCGCAGATGTCGAACTGAGGCAGTTGTGTTCCCGGTTGCGTTTCACGTCGGTGGGGTTTCGGTTCCGACGCACGACGTGTTCGTTGTGCTCGGGGCTGCCACCGGGATCATCGTCTTTTGGTGGGAGACGCGCCGGCGAGGACTCCGGGACGAGCGCATGTGGTGGCTCGTCCTCGGGGCACTGCTCACCGGTGCGGTGTTCGCCAGGCTGAGCGCGGGATGGCGCTATTTGGCCGGAGATCCGGAGCCGTCGTTCGCCGGGCTGTGGCTGTACGGCGGCAAGAGCGTCCTGGGTGGACTCGCCGGAGCCTATTTCGGCGTGCTGCTGACCAAGCGCATTGTTGGGTACCGCGAGAAGACCGGGGACCTGTTTGCGCCGGCCGCCGCGCTGGCGATTGCGGTCGGTCGCATCGGATGCTTCCTTACCGAACCGCTCGGAACTCCGACTTCGATGCCGTGGGGGATCTTGCCCTCGCCGAGTATCGCGTCGCGAATCCCGTCGTGCCCGGCGTGCGCGACGGGTCACCCGATGCACCCGGCGTTCCTCTACGAGATCGCGTTTCTGGTGGCGCTCTTCGGGTTGCTGCGGTGGATGCGTTCCCGCGTCTCCGTTCCGGGAGAGCTGTTCAAGGTGTTCCTGCTTTGCTACGGGATGTTCCGGTTCGCCGTGGAGTTCGTCCGCGAGAATCCGCGTTTCGCCCTCGGGCTTTCGGGGTCGCAGGTCTTTCTCTTGTGCACCCTGCCGGTTCTTCTTGGATACTTCGCGCGGCAGGTACGCCGTGGCGCATATCGAAGGGGGCGCGCGCCGGCCCCCGGGCGCGCGCCGGCCCCGGTGGAGGCTTAGCAGTGGGAGGGCCTCCTGTTCGTGCGGACCGAATCCGTCGGTATGTAGTCGCCTTCTGCCCTCGCTGTCACGAGGAGAACCCGGCGCTTCCTCTGCAAGAAGTCGCGCGCCTCAGCGGTTACCTGTCAGAGCAAGACGGCCGCGTTTGGCTCGTGCGCGGGTGCCCCAAGCACGGGCGAATCGCAACGCTCTATCAACAAGACGCTGCGATCCTGGACTACCTGGAGGAGTGGACGGCGCCGACCAAGCGTCACACCCCGGACACCCCTGGGAACTTCGATCCGGTTCCGGCGTGCTACGCGCGCGGTCTGGGCGAGATGCAAACGCAACACACCTGCATCCTGCTGGCCGATGTCACCGACAGTTGCGACCTTCGCTGCCCGACCTGTTTCGCGTCGGGGTCGCCGGACCTTGAGGGTTTCGCCGACGTTTCCGAGGTGCTCGCGGCCGTCGATCGCCGGATCTCGCTGGAGGACGGGTATCTGGATGTGCTCATGGTGAGCGGCGGAGAGCCTACGCTGCACCCGAAACTCACCGATCTGCTGGAGCGCGCGATGGAGCGCAACATCACGCGGATCCTTCTGAACACAAACGGGATCTCGATCGCGCGCGACGACGCCTTGCTGTCGTTCCTGGAGCGGCACAACCAACGGCTCGAGGTGTACCTACAGCACGACGGCTTCCGTGAGGCGACTCATCGCTTCCATCGGGGCGGCGATCTGCGGGACATCAAGCAACGTGCGCTCGGGCGCTTGAGCGATGCCGGAGTGTTCACAACCTTGGTGATGACTGCGCGCGCCGGAGTAAACGACGACGAGATAGGCGACGTCGTTCGACTCGCGCTCGATACTGCGTTCGTGGGTGGCCTATGCATCCAGCCGGCCTTCGGATCGGGACGCGGCGCGCGTATCGATTCCGGCGACAGGCTGACATCCACGGGAGTCTTGCGGCGTCTGGGACCACAGACGTCCGATGTGATCACCTGGCGGGATCTCACCGCGCTTCCGTGCTCGCATCCGCACTGCGCAGCGGTCGGCTACATGTTTCGGATGGACGACGGGGCATGGCGTTCGCTAACGGGGTTGATCGGCCACGACCAGTTGAAGGCGAACCTTGGTCTGGTGAGCAACCGGATGCTGGATCCGGATTTGAGCGACGAGTTGCAGACGCTTGCGAAGGAGTCGCTGATGGGGTTGCTGAGCGAGCAGTCCTCGCTGACGCACCCGGCCATTCGAAGGATGCTCTCCGTCGTCGACGGCGCGTGCGATCTGGGCATGGGCGGGCTCTTGCGGCGCGCGGGATCCGCACTGGGCGGCCGCCGCAAACTCCGTGAGATGCTTGCGCGCCGAGTGAAGCGAATCACCGTGAAGCCGTTCATGGACCTCGACACGATGATCGAGGAGCGACTGCTGCAATGCTGCGTTCATGTCGCGACCACCGGAAGCTGTGGTCCTCAAGCGATTCCGTTTTGCGCGGCGCAGGCGTGGCCCGGCCTCGGCGCGATGAAGTTCGGCACCGCGGCCGGGCCCGCCTTGCGTCAGGCGACGGTCTTGTAGGTCCGCGTGTAGCAGTCCGCTTCGTCGACGAGGCAGATCGTGACCACGGCTTCGTTGCCGGCAAGGTTTTGACCTGTGACAAATCGGGAAAAGGGAACTGCGCCTGCGCGTCGAAACGAAAGGGACCTGGTCCGATTGAGGGGAGCGATCGTGGTCCGAGTTCGACGTTTGCTGTTGGGGTTCCTTTCCGTTGCGCTGCTGGTTGCATCGACGTCCGCAGGCGCAGCCCCAGGGTCGCTGGACGGGGCGCTCCGGATTCCGTGCGATCCGCTCGATCGCGCGCAGTGTTTGCTGCCCTTCCCCAACGACCGCTTCACGCGGATCGACCCCACGGCCGTGACCGGCCGGAGGATCGACTTCCTTGCGGCCGAGATGCCGCGAAGCATCGCCGGCAAGCCGATCGATCCGACCGAGTGGAATCGCAACGATGGGTTCTCTCCGGGGTCGGCAGTCTTGGCGTTCGTGCCTGGAATCGACCTGCATCGGACGTGGGGAACCGCGGATCTGGTGGCTCCCGGGGTCGGAGGTCCCAACGACCCGCGCGATCACTTGGCCGACATCGGTCGTTACGAGGCGGTCGACGCGCCGGTTCTGCTGATCGACGCTGCGACCGGTGAGCGCCGGCCGTTCTGGTCCGAGTTGGACATGAACGCCGCGACCACCAGCGACGAGCGTCTGCTGATCCTTCGCCCGGCCGTGAACTTCTTGGAAGGCCACACTTACCTCGTGGCGTTGCGTGACATGCGGGACTCGCAGGGGAACATCATTCCCGCGGGTCCGCAGTTCACGGCGTATCGCGACAACACCGTCGGTCCGGTCGGAGACCCGACGTTTGAGGAATCCCGGCGCGCCGAAGTGAGCGGAATCATCGGGCGGGTCGAGACGGCCGAGCGCGCGCGCGGCAACCCCTTCGATCGTTCGGCGCTGTTCCTTGCATGGCAGTTCACCATTGCCTCCGGCCGCAACCTCAGTGAGCGCGTTCTGCACATTCGCGATGACGCTTTCGCGCAGCTCGGCGACGTTGATCTCGCCGATGGCGTGATCCAGGGTGTCGCGCCGCGCTTCGCGGTCACGCGTGTGACCCCCAAGGACGGGGACTCGACTCGGCTTCGCCAGGTGGAGGGCACGATCACTGTTCCGAACTACCTCGATCGTCCTCCGCAGCCCGCGGAGGCCGACACGGGCGATATCCCAAGCGAAGTACTCCAGGCGATTCCCGGCGCGCGCTTCGTGTACGGACTCGACGGATTGCCCAGGCAAAACCCTGCGATCCCTACGATCGACGTACCGTTCGTGTGCACGGTGCCACGTGTGTCCACGGCCCAGGCCCCGGCCCACCCCACGCTGTACGGTCACGGGTTGCTCGGGAGTCGCTTCGAATCCACCGGCGGATCGACCGACCGCGATCGCGAGCGCAACTTCATGCCGTGCGCGACGAACTGGATGGGCTTTGCCGGATACGACCTGGCAAATGCGGTCGCGACGCTGATGGATCCTTCGAACATGCCGTCGATGGCCGACCGATCCCAGCAGGGGTTCGTGAACTTCCTGTACCTCGGGCGCGCGCTGGCGCATTCGAAGGGGCTGTCGACCGACCCGGCGTTCCAGGACGACGAAAAGCAGCCGCTATTTCTCACGAATGAACTGTTCTACGACGGCAACAGCCAGGGCGGGATCATGGGCGGAGCGCTGACGGCCCTCGCGGTGGACTTCACGCGCGCCACGCTCGGCGTCACCGGAATGAACTACTCCACGCTGCTCAATCGCTCCGTCGACTGGGAGGGTCCTCTGTTCGATCCTGAGAACCCGGATATTCCGTCGTATTCATCGGCCGTCTACACGATGTTCCCAGACAAGCAGCAGCAGCAGATCGTCATGGACTTGCTGCAAATGCTCTGGGATCGGGCGGAAGCCGACGGCTACGCGCAGCACATGACATCGGATCCGTATCCCAATACGCCGGCGCACCAAGTCTTGATGCACTCGGCGGTCGGGGACTTTCAAGTCGCGAATTCCGCGGCCGAGGTCGAGGCGCGCACGGTGGGCGCGCGCGTCATGGACACGGCTTTGATGCCCGGACGTCACTGGTCGATCGATAACAAAGTCTTTGGGCTCCAAGGCTTTCCGCGGAACGGCGATGACGAGATCCAGCCGTGGAACGGGTCGGCCCTGGTCTTCTGGGACTCGGGGAACCTGCGGCCGCCGAACGCCAACGTGCCGCCGGCCGAAGATGGCGGGGACCCGCACGAGGACCCACGCCGCGACCCGAATGCCGCGGACCAAAAGGTGACGTTCTGGTTGACCGGCAACATCATCGACGTGATGTCGGGCGGACCCTACCTGGCCTGCCGGCCTGGGTATTCGGACACGATCCCGCGCGTGCCGGAGCAGTTCGGCGGCTTCGACTGGTGTTGATGCAAGGCGTTCGAGGAGGAGCAATGCGGAGCCGAATCGCAATACTCATCACTGCGGCAGCGATGGTCTTTCCGGTGGCGTCGCCGGCGGCGTCCCACGCGCTCGACGACGGACTCGCGCAGACGCCTCCGATGGGCTGGAATCCGTGGAACGCCTTCGGGTGCGACATCACAGAGGATCTGATCCGGGAAACGGCGGATGCAATGGCCGAGAAGTTGCAGGGCGCCGGATACGAGTACCTGGTTCTCGATGATTGTTGGATGGCTCCGGCTCGCGGCGCGGACGGGAACTTGCTGCCGGACCCAATCCGCTTTTCTCACGGAATCAAGGCTTTAGCCGACTACGTGCACGGCTTGGGTTTGAAGATTGGGATCTATCAAGATGCCGGCTTGCTCACGTGTCAGCGGTTGCCCGGCAGTTACGGGTTCTACGAGCAGGATGCCAAGACGTTTGCAGCCTGGGGCATCGATTACCTGAAGTTCGACTGGTGCTTCGCGAACGTC
This sequence comes from Actinomycetota bacterium, assembly GCA_041658565.1. NCBI lineage: Bacteria > Bacillati > Actinomycetota > Actinomycetota bacterium. The sequence continues at coordinate 83,068 of JBAZZY010000002.1, forward strand.
GACAACATCCCGTATGCGTGTTCGGCCGTCGGTCTGAGCATCCAGACGTGCTTGGAGGTTTGGCCGAAAGGGCTCGGCGCCGGATTCAACCAGGCGACTGCGTACGCAATGATGCGCGACGCTATCGCTGCTGCCGGACGCCCAATGGTGTTTAGTATCTGTTCGTGGGGATCGGGTGATCCTTGGCTGTGGGGCAAGAACACCGGCCACTTGTGGCGCACAACTCCCGACATCGAAGCGAATTGGGAGAGTATCGTCGGGATCATCGACCAGAACGCGGACCTCGCGCCGTACGCCGGACCGGGTGGGTGGAACGACCCGGACATGCTCGAGGTCGGCGTCGGCTCGGTTACGCCGGTGGAGGGGCGCGCGCACTTCAGCATGTGGGCGATGATGGCCGCCCCGCTGATGGCCGGAAACGATCTGCGCACGATGCCGGATGAGACCCTGAACATCCTCACCAACACAGAGGTGATCGCCGTCGATCAGGACCCGCTGGGCGAGCAAGGCGTGCGAATTCTCGACGACGGAGACCACGAGGTGTGGCGTAAGCGCTTGGCCGACGGCGGGCGCGCGGTCGTGCTTCTAAACCGAGGAGCGGCCGCCGCGGAGATGAGCGTGACGGCGGCGCAACTCGGACTTGGGCCCGCTGCTTCGTACCATGTCCACGACCTTTGGGCTGGGACGGCGAGTGGGGTCGAGGGCGCCATCACGGTTACGGTCGAGCCGCACGGGGCAGCGATGTTCCGAGTGAACGCCGCGTAGGTCTTGCGCTACCGCCTGGAATAACGGCATTGTTGACACAGTCGAGCGAGGGGGGAGCCATGCCCGACCGTCTGACCGCAATGGATGCGCAGTTTCTGTATTTGGAGAAGCCGGCGGTTCACATGCACGTTGCAGGTGTCGCGATTCTAGATCCAACGACGCGCCCGCAAGGACGCCTCACGATCGAGGACATCCGCGAACTGATCCTGCATCGGATTCACCTTGTCCCACGCTTTCGTCAAAGGGTTGCGTTCCTGCCCTACAACCTTGGCCGGCCGATGTGGGTGGACGACGATCGCTTCGACATCGACTTCCACTTGCGGCGCACGGCGCTGCCCGAACCCGGTGGCCGACGCGAACTGAACGAGTTTGTTCAGCGGGTGTCGTCGCGGCAATTGGATCGTTCGAAGCCCTTGTGGGAGATGTACTTGATCGAGGGGCTCGAGGACGGACACGTTGCGATTCTGTGGAAGTCCCACCACGCGATGATCGACGGGATGAGCGGTGTAGACATAGCGACGGTGTTGTTCGACTTCACTCCGGAGCCGCGCGCGGTCGAGCCGGAGCCGTGGACACCTCGCCCTACGGCGTTGAGCGAGTTGATGCGCCACTGGGTCGTGGACTCGGTGACGCACCCGGTCGAGGCGGCGGTCGAGCGCGCGCAGGGAGCGTTGCGCGCACCGCGTGATGCGGCGGCGCAACTGCGCCAAGTTCTCGGTGGAATCGGTTCGCTCGCGGGCTCGTGGCAGGCACCGCGAAGCCCCTTCAACGTGTCGATCGGACCCAACCGTCGTTTCGCGACCGCGGAGGCTCCGGTCGCCGATGCGAAGGAGATCAAGAACGCGCTCGGCGGGACAGTCAACGACGTCATCCTGGCGGTAACGGCCGGCGCGTTGCGTCGTCTTCTGGTCGAGCGCGGAGAGGCTCCGCCTGATGGTTCGAGGCTGCGCGCGATGGTGCCGATCTCGACTCGCGACATCTCGCAGCGAATGGCGCTCGGGAACCGGATCTCGATGTTCTTCGTCGATCTTCCCGTAGGACCGATCGATCCCGCCGAACGGTTGAAGCAAATCACCGCGGCTACGCGCGATCTGAAGGAATCGAAGCAGGCCGTAGGCGCGGCGTCGATCATGGGCGTTGGGCGTTGGGCGCCGCCGACACTGCACGCGCTGACGTCCAGGTTGGTCGCGCGCCAGCGTTTCGCGAACGCCATCGTGTCGAATGTGCCCGGACCGCAAGTTTCGCTGTACCTGGCCGGCGCGCGCATGGTGGTCACGTTCCCCGTCATGCCGCTCGCCGAAACCATGGCTCTGTCGGTCGCGATAACGAGTCTGTCGGGCATCATGGGATTCGGGTTCACCGGCGACTGGGATGCCGTTCCCGATATCGACACGCTGGCCGACGGTGTGCTCTCCTCCGTCGAAGAGCTGAAGAAGTCCGCAGGCGTATAGGACGCTCGCGCGCGGCCGGACGGCCGCGCGCCGCATTCCTGCGCGCGGGTGCTGTGAATCCTGCTGCGTAAGTCCCGGGCGTTAGCCGCGCACGAGGTAGCGCAAGAACGCGCGGCGTCCGGTGTGCGGCGCTGCCAGGATCGCCGCAGCCACTGGGTTGCGCCGGAAGGCCAGCAGCGGACCAAGTATCCCGGCCACCAGGACGGTGAGAAACGCTGCGGTTAGTCCCGGCCGGAAGTGGCGCACCATCACCCGGATGATCCGGAAGGCGGGGCCTGCCGCGTCGGCTTCCGGCGCTGGGGCGACTTCTTCCTCGGGCAACTCGAGCGGTGGACCCACCGGTGGCACGACGATGATCTCGCTACGCCGGACGATGTTCGGGTGCCGTTGCGGAGTGATTGGTTCGATACGCCGCGCCGACACGGTCACGTGCGCCCCGCCGAGAGCCATCTCTATGCCGGCGTCCTGTTGAGGCGTGCCCTCCACGGGCGTGCCCACCGTACGAAGAACCGTGACGATCAGACTGCCGGCGTCGGCCTGGGCCGTTTCCCCGTCCTTGGTCGTGCCGGTGGCCGCCTGTACCAGTCTGAGTGTGATGCCGGCTCCGGCGAGAGCGTCGTCGATGGCTTGGTCCGGCGAGCGCCCCAGCGAGAACTGGGCGTTCTGGCCCGAGGCATGCACGCCGTCGGAGTCCAGAACCGCCGGCGTTCCGGCAACCTCCAGTCCGACGATCTCGGTGCGCGCGTCGGCCTTAGCGCCGCCCTCGGTTCCTGTCGCGGTCGCGTTTGCGATCTGGCGTATCGATGCGATCTTGACGACGCCTGCGATATCGATGCCGGTCGTCTCGCTCCAGGCCGTCGAGACGGCGCTTGCGGGAACGTCTGCGGTTCCTTCGGTGATGTCTACTCCGGAGTGAGACCGAACGGCGCGCGCCACCACAGCGCCGTTGCCGATCGTGACGCGCGCGACGGACGCGTCGGCAACGCTTTCAGGCTTGGGCCGCGAGTGTGCTTCGATCGTGCCACCTTCGACCGCCGCCGCGCCGGCGTCCTGGGCGACCATGTTCTGCGGACCGAAATCGCGCGGAAGACTCGGCGACGTGAGGTCGGTATCCGCCTTTTGAATCGACAGCGACGGGCCGTCGGGCTTGAGCAGTCCCTCGATGTATCCGGCGTTCAACACGGCCGACATCGCGTGACCCCCATATGGCGAATTCGCGGCCGTCGCGAAGGTATGGCCGACGGTGAGCCTGATCGGGAGTTGCTGGAAGTACGGTGCCGGTCGTGGACCGTATGCTTCGGATTCCCCATCCAGCGACGCGGTGACGGTGGTGGGTGAGTCCTCGGCGCGCGCCTGTCCGGTGGCGAGCAGAGGAGCGCAGGTCGCCGCTAGCGCGACGGCGAAGCATGCGACTCGCCGGTCGTAACCCGAGCGCGTTCGACGAGGAATCACCTGGACGCACCTCCAGCGGTTTGTGCCGAAGAGCGCGCGGCGCGCGCGCTTCGGGATTTAGGTTTCTGCGCCGGGGCCGCTTCTTCCTGCTCTCCCAGGTACGAGGCGATTACCTCGGGGTGGGCTAGAACTTCTCGCGGCGGCCCCTCGGCGATGACGCGCCCGAGGTCCATTGCGTACATCCGGTCCGAAAGGCCCGAAATCAGGGGTATATCGTGTTCGATCATCAACATCGTGGTTCCGGTTTCCTCGCGGACGCGCTTAAGAAGCGGAGCGAGCGCTTCGGCTTCCCGTTGCGCGATCCCGCTCGCCGGCTCGTCGAGCAAGAGGAACTTCGGCGTTTGCACGAGCAGGCACGCAAGTTCGAGCATCCGAAGTGTCCCGAATGAAAGCGCTCCGGCTTTCGCTCCCAAGTACGGACTGAGATCGATCACGTCCATCGTGTGTTCGACGCGCTCGACGGCGGCACGTTCTGCGCGCACCGCGTCGGCGCGGCGCAGAGTGTGCGAGAACAGACCGTGGTGGCTGTGGCGGTGCGACGCGATCAGCAGGTTCTCGAGCACAGTGAGACTCGGGAACATCAGTGCCTGTTGGAACGTGCGCCCGAGGCCCAGCTCCGCGCGTTCGTACGGCAGGAGCCCGCCCAGATCCCGTCCGTCCAACGTTGCCTGTCCGGCGTCGGGCGCGACGAACCCGGAGATCGAGTTCAGCAGCGTGGTCTTTCCCGCGCCGTTCGGTCCGATGATGCCGACGATTTCGCCCGCATCGACGTGCAGGGAAACTCCGTTCAGTACTCGCACTCCGCCGAAGGACAGGTCGATGCCTGCACACGCGAACAGGTGCTCGCTCGACATCAAGCGCCGCCTTTCTGCGTGCCGTAGTGGATCATCAGCCACATCACCGCGACGTTGGCCGTCGCGAACCCGGCGGCGACCAGCGCGCGCCATTTCGGTTTCTCGCGAACCCACAGCCACCGGTCGCGGAAGAACCCCGCAAGGCCTTCGGGGTTCGAGAGAACGACCCACAGGACGCCGATTCCGAAGGCGATGTCGGTGTAGCGCGTGAGCCACTCGACTCCACGCAGCAACTCGGTCTGGATGATGAGGAACCAGCCGCCGAGGATTCCGCCCCAGATCGATCGCGCGCCCCCGATCACGACCATGATGAACACGATGAAGGACAGGTAGAAGCCGTAGGTATCCAGCGTTGCCGACTTGACCAAGTGAACCTGCAGCGATCCCGCGATTCCGGCGACCACTCCGGACAGGAAGAACGCCATCATCTTGTACTTGACGATGTTGACACCCATCGCCTGCGCCGCCGGTTCGTTCTCGCGCGTGGCGCGCATTGCGCGTCCGATGCGGGAGCGACTGAAACTGAACATGAACGCTACGACGAGGCAGAAGAAGAAGAGAACGAGCCAGAAGTAGCGCGTGTCGGATTCGAACGAGATCCCGAGGGTCGGCCGTTTGACCGCAACCCCGGCGAATCCGCCCGAGAACCAATCCCAACCTCGGAACAGCAACTCCTCGATCAGGCGGCCGAAGGCCAGCGTTGCGATCGCCAGGTACAGCCCTCGCAATCGCAGGGCGGGAAAGCCGACGGCAAGGCTGAACGGCAGCGTGGCAACACCGGCCGCGACGATCGAAGCCCAGAACGGCCAGCCGAAGTGAGTTTCAACGGCGGCGGATGTGAAGGCGCCGATTCCCACGACCGTGCCGGCCATGAGTGTGACCTGGCCGACGTAGCCCGTCACGAGGATCAGCGACAGGCCGATCATGGCGTAGATCAGGAAGTAGGTCGCGATGAACGTCCAGTAGTTCCCCGCAAGTGAAGGCACGGCGATAGCGGCCGCGAGTACAGCCGCGGCTGTGACGGCCATCGGCAGTCCGGCACTACGGGCGCCACTCACCGAGCGAGGTACGACGATGTGTGGCCGCGTGGGTGCGTCGACGGGCGCCGGCGCCTCGATCACTGCGCTCACCGGCCGGCTCCTTCGCCTTCAATGGCCTTCAGTTCGGCCGGAGTCACGAAGAAGCGGTCGATTCGTGCCAGGAGGAATGCGACGATGCCGAGTGCAGCAATCGTGGGCGCCAGACGCGGGAAGACTCCGTGCATTCCGCGGAAAAGGCTTTCCATTGCGCCGAGCGCGATTCCTCCGATCAGCGCCATGGGGAGATTGACCAGACCGCCCAGGAGGGCGGCGGCGAACGCGACCGGCAGCATTGTGGCCATCTGGTTCGGATCGAGGTACTGCAGTGGCAGGTACAGGACTCCGGCGAGTGCCGCGAGCGCACCGCCGATTCCCCACGCCGTTGCCGAGATTCGCGCTTCGGGAACGCCCAGCATCTGTGACGCCTGACGGTTCTGCGCTACCGCGCGCAGCGCCATTCCGGTTACGCTGCGCTTCATCCACTGGTGCAGGCCGATTCCGACGGCGATGCTCGCGACGACCAGGGCAAGTTGCTCGGTTTGGATCGCCGCGAATCCGAAACGCAACACTTTGGTTCCGAATGGAGCGGGGAGTTGGATCCCGTGGTCGCTCTGGCCGCTCCAGATAACGCGCGCCAGCGCCGGCAAGATGAAGGCGACACCGACGCTGGCGATCAGGCGGGTGACCGGAGGAGCATCGCGCAGCCGCACGAACACGGTCTTGTACAGCCCGACGCCCAGCCCGGCGCCAAACGCCACTGCGATGAGCAGCGCCCCCCACACCGTCAGGAACGGCGCGCGCGTTGTGACTTCCCAATAGACGTATGTCGAGAACATCGCCATCGAAGTCTGGGCGAAGTTCAGCACGCCGGAACTGCGATAGATCAACACCAGGCCGAGGCCCAGCAAGGCGTACACACCGCCGATGCTTGCTCCGATGAGGATGAGATTCAGGTACAGCATGGTCGCCTCACCTGTGTTCAGTTCGCAGGAGTGAACAGTTCGTTCCCGCCGACGGTCAGTAGAGTTTCGCGCAGCGGCCCCGGCAGCGAGTCCAGAATCGAATTGACCTCGGCCATGTTGTCGCCGACCGAGTTCCACTCCAGCCCAGCCGCTGTCATCATCTGCCCGATGATCTCGTCGGTCAGCGATGCCGGGTCCAGCCCCGCGAGCATCTCGCGCAAGGCCGGGTCCAAAGCCGGCGCGCGCCCCGCTGCTTCGACTACCGCCTTTTCGAGGTCGGCGAGCATCTCGTTCACGTGCGGAAGGCTCGCCGCGTAGACCAGTAGGTGCAGGCTGGCGGGCGATGGTCCGTACGACGGTTGCGGCGGCACGAGCCATCCGCGCCGCTTCATCTCGTCCGCGATGAAGAAGACGTCGACATCGTCGGACGCAAACGCGATAAGACTCGTGTCGGTGTCGCCCAGCAAGCGCAGTCCGGGAATGGCTTCGAGCCCCTTCTTCAAGCGCTCGGTCGCCTCGAGCGTCTGTCGGGCCAGCTCCAGGTACCCCTCGTCGCCGATGAAGTGCAGCGCTGTCCAGGCGGCCGCCACCGGACCGCCGGCTTTGGTGCTCTGGATCGTCGCATTCAACATCGGGTATCCGGGCCAGCTTCCGAACGAGAACAACTGATACTTGCGCAGCGACTTGTCGCGGTAGAGCACGACGGAGGCTCCCTTGGGGCAGTACGCGTACTTGTGCAGGTCCATCGACATCGAGCACACGCCGGGCACACTGAAATCGAAGTCGGGGACGCTTCTGCCTAGTCGGCGGTAGTAGGGCAGCAGGAATCCACCGATGCAGCCGTCGACGTGCAGCCACACCTCATGCGCGCGCGCCACCTCGGCGATCTCTGTAATGGGGTCCATAACTCCATGCGGATACGAGACGGCCGATGCGACGATCATGATCGTGTTGGGCGTGACGGCGCGCGCGACGTCTGCGGGGTCGGCGCGGAACGTCACCGGATCCACCGCGGTGGGAACCGTTGTGAGCCCCAAGTAGTGGCACGCCTTGTGGAATGCCGGGTGGGCGGTGATCGGCAGGATGACCTCGGGCCGCTCGATCTCGGGCCGAAGGGCGCGCGCGCGGTCCCGTGCGCTCTTGACCGCGAGCATGCAGCTCTCGGTCCCGCCGCTGGTGAAGTTGCCGACGGCCTCCGGCGGTCCCTGCAGGTGCGCGATGCACATCGCGACGACCTCGTTCTCCAGGCGCAGCAGGCTTGGAAACGCTGTCGGATCGAGCGCGTTGAGTTTCAGGAACTCGACGAACGCCTCCTCAACGACGGCGTCGGCTTCGGCCAACCCTGAGTCGTAGACGAATCCCCACGCGCGCCCGCCGCGGGTCTCGGTGTCGTCGCGACGGTACTCGCGCAACTGCCGGAAGATCGCTTCCTTGTTGATGCCTTTGTCGGGGATTCTCACCGGTCACCTCCGCGCGGATGTCCGCGCACAACGTCAGAAATCGTTGATCGTGAAGTAGTCCTCTTCGGTGGCGCGCTGAAACGATTGGTTGTGGATGCGGAAGAACGCAATTGCGGAGCGACCCCAGTGCTTCTTTGGGGCGAACGACAAGGGGGATCCCACTCCGTCGCTCCACCCGCGCAGCTCTCCGAGTGTTTTTGCGAGCCCGGCTCGCGTGAGGTTGGGTCCCACCCTGCGTGCCGCCTCCTCGAACATCCTCATGTCCGCCCACGGGCGCAAGGTGTTTTGTTCTTCGGTTCGTTTCGGGTAGTACTTCTTCAGCACCCGACGGAATCGCTGAAGTTCCGCGGTGTTGGTGCCGGGCGGCGCGAGTCCGTCGGTTGTGCCGATCAGCCCCTCGGTCTGGCTTCCGCCGATGTCGAGCACGAGTTGGGCCATTCCGCGCGGACCTGTGAATTGGACGCTCCAGCCCATGCGCCTCGCTGCCGCGGCACCTTCGGCCATCCCGATCGGATCGGTGACGGCGACGACGTCGGGACGGGGGACCATGCTCGACCAGGCGGTGACGGTCGGCTCCATTGTCTGCTGATCGCACGTGCCGATATCGCGCTCGTCGACGACCGTGCCTCCGTAGCGCTCAAAGGATGCCTTGATCGAATCCTTGACTTGGTGGGACCAGGAACTGGGACAGAACCCGAGCGCCATTTGCTTCTTCCCCAGCCGCTTTGCGAGGAAGGCGCCGAGGATCTCGCCGTGGATCTTCGGCGCGACGAGGTTGGAGAATATCGACGCTCCGAGGTCTTCCGAGATCTGCGAGGCCGCGTGGCAGCCGATACACGGGATCCCGTTCTCGTTGTAGTAGCGCATCGCCGAAGTGTTGGCGTTGTCCAGGCCCGACTGCGTCACTACCGCAAAGACCTTGTCCTTCTCGACCAACCGGCGCGCGGCGGCGAGTACTTGGTCGGGGGACTGGTAGGAGCCTGAGTAGTACACGAGCTGAACTCGGCGCCCGAAGATCCCTCCGTGCGCGTTGAGATCCGCGATGTACGCGTTCAGCGAGTCGAGCTGGGGACCGAAGAACGCGCGCGCCTGGCCGGTGAAGTCGCCGATGTGCCCGATCTTGATCGTTGTCGCGGTTACTCCGACATCCGATGCGGTGAGCGATCCGGCGGGAACGTCTTGGTCCCAGGTCTTGACCGTGGTCGATCCGACGCCCGGTCGGCCATTCGTCGATGCGGTGGCCTCGGGGGCGGCGGAAGCCGTTGCGGACTGCTCTACGGGGACCCGAATCGTGCGCACCTCGGTGGTGGTGCACGACGTGCCGACGAGCGTCGCGATCGCGAGCGCCGTGGCGACGGGAACGCGTCTCATAGGTTCGCCTCGGCCGCACCCGCGAGGAACACGCTTCGCAGGAGGTCGTTGCGACCGCGAAGTTCGGCAGCCGGTCCCGAGAAACGCACTTCCCCGCGTTCCATGAAGTAGGCGCGGTCGGCGATGTTCAGCGCCAAGTCGACGTGCTGCTCGACGATGACGACGCTGACGCCTTCTCGGTTCATCTTGCGAACGATGCCGAGCAACTGCCCGACGATGATCGGCGCCAGCCCCAGTGACAACTCGTCGATCATGATCAGGCTGGGCCGCGAAACAAAGGCGCGCGCCAGAAGCAGCATCTGTTGCTGTCCACCCGACAGGCTCCCGGACATGTCTCCGAGGCGGTCGCCGAGCCAAGGAAAGAGGGCGATCACGCGGTCGATCTCTTCGCGCCACCGCTTCTTGTCGCGGCGGAACACGAATCCGCCGAGCTTTAGGTTCTCCTCGATCGTGAGGCCGGGCAGTGTTCCGCGACCCCCGGGAACTTGCACGATCCCGCGAGCGACGATCTCGTGGGAGGGCAGGCCCTCGATCCGTTCATCTCGGAACGTGATCTGCCCTGCCGCCGGAGGCAGGATGCCGCTGATGGCCTTGAGCAAGGTGGACTTCCCGGCGCCGTTGACTCCAAGCAGAGCCACGATTTCGTTTTCGAGCAGTTGGAAGTCGACGCCGTGCAGCGTCTGCACGCGGCCGTAGAAGACGTCCAGACCTGCGCAGGCCAGAAGCGGCGCGCCGATCGGCAGGCGCGCGACATCGTCGGTGACACCGGAGCGCAATGAAGTGCGGTTGGATTCCAGAGCGTCCTCCCACCCGGCGAGTCGACCCGCTCATCGAACGGTTCACTCGGGGACGCGACTCGGGGAATCGTATGAGTTCGGCGGAGATCGGGTCAAGATCGACAATACTTCCAACCCGGAAGTCCCGGCCTCACGGAGTGTCGACGACGCCGATTTCGCTTGCTCCGGTGGTTCCTTTCTCGCTGCTGATCGCGATGATCGCGACGGCCGCGAGGACCGCCACGCCCCCGACCGCCTGCATTGGCCTGATGGACTCACCCAGGAAGACCCAGGAGAGCAGCCCCGCCCAGAAGGCCTCGAGCGTCAGGATCACCGCTGTGTCGGCCGCCCGGAGTCGTCGCAGAGCTGCGAACACGAGCGCGAAGGCAGATGCAGTCGCGACGCCGTTGGCAAGCACGATCCCGAGGTAGCGCGCAGGGACGTCAAAGCTCGAGGATCCGAAGGCGTATAGGAGCTGTGTTACCGCGACTCCCGCTGCGACCAGTGCTCCGACAGCCCGCGGGTCACTGCGTCGGGTTAGGCGGTCTCCGGCCATTAGATAACCGCCGAAGGTCAGTGCTGCGCACAGAGCGAAGGCGACTCCTGCTCCCGAGATCGTGAGGTGATCTCGTGACGCGATAACCAGCGCGGCACCCGACGTGGACAATGCGAGGGCGCCCAGGGTCCGGCGTCCAACCTTGCGCGCGCCCGTGAGTGCTTCTGTCACGGTCACCAGGGCGGGATAGGAGTAGAAGAGCAGCGTCACCGCGGCGGCACTTCCGTGTTGCAGTGCGAGGTAGAAGAACGTTGCCTCAATGGAGTAAACAACCGCACCAAGTCCGAAGGTCGCCACCCGCTCGCCGGGTGCCGGCAGCAGCGGGGCCCGCAACAGCCAAAGGAGGGCCCACAGTACGAGTGCGGCCGTGGCGAAGCGGATCCCGAGAACTCCCGACGGGGGTAACTGGGCGCGCGCAAGCGCGCGGCTGAGGGCGACCGTGGCTCCGAACGAGAGCGCCCCGCCGGCGGCGAGTCCCGCGCTGACGGCACGGTTTCCGGAGGCGGAATGGTGCGCGTCGTCCACTGGCGGGCCTCCTGGGGCGCGGGCCGGCGGCCCGCTTGGACAGCGAATGCTACACCTCGCAAATGGTGCGTTTGTGGGATCACTCAGGCGCGCGACACGGGTGCGGCATTAGTAGAGTTCAGGGCGTGATAGGTGCTGAGCGGCCCGACGACTCGGGCGCGCGTACCCGAGTGCTGATTGTCGATGAACACCGGAGCTATGCGGATGCTCTTGGGGTCGCCGTCGAGAGCCGGGCGGACATGCGGTTCGTCGGCGCGGCCGTGACGGCCGCGGAAGTCGCCGACCTGGTTGTTCGAAAGGCTCCCGACGTTGTTGTGATGGACCTCTCGCTCCCCGGGGGTGATCCGGCGGATGGTCCGGGCCGAGTCCGGCGGCTGCGTCCGGAAACCCGGGTCGTTGTTCTAACCGCGCATCCGGACTCGGAATCCATGGCCCGCGCCGCTGCCGAGGGTGTGTCGGTGTTCCTGTCGAAGGCGACGCCGGTGTCGGTGGTTCTCGACGCGGTGCGGTCGTGTTCGACCGAACACATGGTCGTTGGGGAGCGGACCCTGTCGGAGTTCAGAGGCTCTTTGACGCAGCGCGCCGGCAAACTCGCGAACTCGAGTTCGCCCGAGTTGACGGTCCGAGAGTTGGAGGTGATCGCCCTCATGGCCCGAGGATGTGACGCCGCTCGAATCGGCGCACAACTTGGTATTCGACTAAGCACCTGCCGCTGGCATATTCGTGGCATTCTGCGCAAACTGGGCGCACATTCGCAGCTTGAGGCCGTCCTTATCGCGGTTCGCCTTGGCTTGGTTCCTCCCCCCGAACGCGAGGCGTAGCACTCTCAATTGAGTGCGCCGAACGGGCCGTTTGTGCCTGTACGCATCGCTGCATCGTGCAGCAAACTGCCATTTGGTACTTAAGCGAAGCGGAGCAGACATCTTGAAAAGGACCGAGGGGTACCTCGCGAGTGGCGCCACGCCGTTCGGCGAGGGTGCTCGCGTGGTTGCCCTTGGGGTGGGCGGCGTCGTCGTCTCACCGGAGAAGTTCCCGTTCGACGGAGGGGTCTCCCCTTCTCCTCCGACGGTGGGGAAGGCGGTCACGAAGCCTGAGTCTCCGGGGATCTACGACGAAGCAGCCCTTCGCGCGGCGACTGCGCTGCGCGTTGCAGTGCGGGTGCTCGCGCGGCGTTGGAGCATGCTCAACTCCGACGACCGCGCGCGTGCCCTGGGGCTCTTGGTGTCCGCGGCCGAGCGCCTCGAGGCGTGCATGAAGGATCCGGGGCACGCAGACCCGATCCGATCGTAAGCCCGATTGCCAAAGTGGTGCGCGACCTGAACCATCGCCTAGAGTTCGTGCCCGGAGGGTGTATGGCGGATGACGGGCAGAACCGGGCACGATCGGTCACGCGAGTACTGGTGGTAGACGACCACAAGGCGGTTGCCGAGTCACTCGCGATCGCGATTGGGGTTCAGGCCGACTTGGAGTCGGTCGGCATCGCCTCGACACTTGAGGAGGCGGCGCGCCTTGTCGACGAAAAGACGCCCGATGTTGTGTTGATGGACCTTCGCCTCCCGGACGGGGATGGGATCGAGGGAACCAGCAGAGTCAAGGCGTTGCGCCCGTCTGCGCGGGTGGTCATCCTGACGGCTCACGGAGATCCTGAGTGGATGGCGAGGGCTGCTTCGGCCGGTGCCTCGGGATTTCTGCAAAAGACCAGTCCGGTCGCCCAGATTCTCGATGCTATTCGCGCGGCCGGCGCCGGTGGCATGCTCGTCGAGCGTTCGGCCCTTGCCGGGATGATCGAGCATATTCGCGGGACGGGCCAAGGGAACTCGGCCGGGGACGTTTCTCGTATGACCGCGCGCGAGATGGAGGTCCTGCGCCTCATGGGCGAGGGGATGGATCCTTCCGGGATCGCCAAGCGCCTAGGGATCAAGTTGAGCACGTGCCGAGGGTACGTGCAGAGCATCCTCGCCAAGCTGGAGGTTCACAGCCAGTTGGAGGCCGTCGTCGTTGCGGTGCGCCGGGGTCTTATCTCCGCCCCGCGCGGAATCCCCGACGCCTGGTAGTCAATATTGCGGGGCGTTGCCCCTGTAATTTCCGGCTGGTCCCGCTTCGCGGCAAACTGCAGAATTCGCCGCATGAAGGCGACGAGATCACCCGAACTCCCGATGCCGATGGCGCCGCTGGTGCGTGCTGCGGTGGGCGAGATGGTTGAGGTCGCTCGGCTCACCGACTTGCTGGCGGGGCTGTTGTCGGCGGCAACCGGCGATTTTGGCGGAGACCGACGGCAAACAGCGTCGCGCAACATCGGGGAATTGCGACTGGCGAGCCAACGGGTGCGCGCCAGTGCCCGGGGGATCCTGGCTGAGTGGTACCCGGGTGTGGTCACCGACGAGGAGGGAAGATGACGCGTTCGAACGTGGTTGCGCTGGGAGTGCCCGCAGGCATCGCCGCGGTCGGTTCACGGTCACTTGACGGAGGGGTCTTCCCCTCTCTTCCGTCGCAGGAATTCGTCGCCGCTTCCGCGTGGGACCCCACCATCCGCGATGAGTCGGTCGTGCGCGCCGCCGCGGCGCTTCGCGCCGCGGCGGCGGTCCTCGCGCGCCGATGGGAGAAGCTCACCCCCGATCGCCGCTTGCGGGCCCTAGCGTTGCTGGAATCCGCGGCTGCGCGAATGGAGGAAGCGGTGACGGGAGAAGCAGGGTTGTCGGATCCTCTGACTCGAGGTCTCCGCGCCGCCGACAAAGGGGACGTTGACATGCCCGTCGAAGAGATGGGACCGTAGGAGTCGCCGTACAGGCGGCAAGCCGCCACGGGGGAGAGAATCGGGAATGGCAGCATTCGTCGCAGTTGCTGAGGATGGACGGGGTTCGTCGCCCCGCGGCGTGGGGCGGCGGCAGCGACAGGGCACCCCCCGTGCCCATGCCGACGTCGCGCCGCCGCCCACGGTCCTTCTGGTGGAGGACGACTTGCTCGGACGGGTTGCGCTGCGCGAAGCGTTGCTCGCAAAGGGGTTTGCCGTCGTCGAAGCCGGGACCGCGCGCGCTGCCTTCGACGCAATCGCGAACTACCGCCTCGACTCGGTTGTTCTCGATATACAGCTCCCGGATGTCAGTGGAATCGAGGTCTTGCGACGGATGAAGCAGACGCCGGACACGCGGGGTATTCCCGTCGTCGTTCTGACGGCGTTCGGAACTCACCCGGAGAAGGAGCACGCCGTGCGAGAGGGCTGCGACGCATTCGTGGTTAAGCCGCCGAACCTCGGCGAGTTGATTGACCTGTTGCGCGAATTCGGCCACAGGCCTCCGGACTTGCGCGTCGTCGATCCCTCCGACGGGGATGATTTGTGAGGATGCCGCGTTCGGGGGGCACTGTTCGCGCCACGGTCGCGAACGCTCCGATCAAGTGGAAGATCCTCACGCCGTTCGCGCTCTTGTCGTTGACGTTTGGAGGAATGGGCGCGTTCGTCTTGTCGAGCGGAGTTGCCGCCGAGTCTCGCGCGCGCCAAACCACCGGGTTGCGTGACGCTTCGGCCGTCGCGAGCAACAGGTTCGAGTCCCGGGTTACCGCGCTGGCCACGTCGGCGCGTCAAGCCGCGTTCACCGAGGGGCTCGCGGACGCCGTTTCGCGCGGGGACATCGCGAACGTGCGCCGGCTGCTGTTGCCGCTCGCTTCCGGAATGAAGGACACACGGGCCGTGGTTTCCGATCGGCGAGGCAGGGGGCTCGTCGACGTGGTCACGGATTTCGCCATGGAATCGATCGTCACCGCCGGCACCGATTGGGGAGGGGTCGAGGCAGTTCGCGCAGCCGCCCGCGGGAAGGACGCCGGTGCGGCCGCGGCGCAGTTCGTCGTTCAAGAGGGAACGCCGTACGTCGTCGTCGCCATGCCGATCCAGCAGTCGGGTCGGACCGTGGTTGGCGTGGTGCTCTTCGCCGAGACGCTCCGGCCGATCCTGGACGTGTTGGAGTCTCTCACGAAGTCGCAACTGGGTTTGGTGGATTCGGCCGGCCGGGTCCTCGCCGGCAGAGAGATGTCGGTCCCGGCTTCGAAGGTCTCCGGCGTCGCGCAGGTTAGAGGTCGGATGGATGGGGTCGCCGTAGAAGTCCTGACGGTTCCGGTGACGCTGCGTGGGCGAAGGGCGGCGACGTTGAGGGTGGCGTCGCCCGTGGTGTCGCGGTTCGGAGTTCTCGGAGACGATGGGGTCAAGATCGGACTCATCACGATGGCGCTGTTGATGGCAGTGTTCGTCGTAGGGGTATGGGTGTCGGGGCTTATCTCCAAGCCGCTTGGGCACTTGGTCGAGAGCACGCGCGCGCTGCGCCGGGGTGATTTCTCTCACCGCGCGCATCTTGAGGGCACCGACGAAGTCGGCGAACTCGCCGAGTCGTTTAACCGGATGGCGGAGGATCTCGAGGCGTCGCACCGCGACCTAGAGCAACGGGTGGAGAACCGTACGCACGAGCTTGAAGAAGCTCTCGTGGTCCTTGACCACACAAACGCCGAACTGACCCAGGCGAACGACGCGAAGTCGCTGTTCCTGGCGAATGTCTCGCATGAACTTCGGACGCCGCTCAGCGGCATCCTCATCGCTTCGGAGATGCTGCATGATCCGGCGTTCGGCATGTTTTCCGAGGAGAAGGTCCGCGATCTCGGCGGCAAGATCCTGTCGAGCGGTCGCCACTTGTTGGCGCTCATCGATGACTTGCTCGACCTTTCGCGCATCGAGGCGGGACGGCTGGAACTGCGACCTCAACCCGTGGATGTGGCCTTGCTTTTGGACGATCTGCGCTTGACGATCGAGCCGGCGGCAGCCGAGAAGCGCGTGAAGGTGGACATCCCGTCCGGGGGCGATTGCCGGATCTACGCCGATCCTGTTCGCGCACTCCAGGTTCTCTTCAACTTGGCGTCGAACGCGGTGAAGTTCACGCCGTCGGGGGGCCGGGTTTGGCTGGAGGTGACTAAGTCGAAGGGTGACGTGGCAATCGCGGTGCACGACACGGGCATCGGGATCGCGCGGCGGGATCTTGTTCGCATTTTCGAGCCCTTCGAACAGGTGTCGGATCGGCGCATGGGCGGCGCGGGCCTTGGGCTGGCGGTGTCGAAGCGAATCGTCGATCTACACGGCGGTAGCATCAAGGTGTCGAGCGTGCCGGGCAAGGGCAGTCGGTTCACGGCAGTGTTCTCAGCCGCGGATCCGGGCGCCGCGCGCCCGGCCGTGATCGGAAACGGAGACGTTGCCGAGGCGGTTCGCCCTGCGCGCGTCCTGGTCGTCGAGGACGACCCGGTGACGCAGGATCTCGTCTACAGGGCGCTGTGTAGCGGCGGGCACCACGTGGATCGAGCGGCGTCGGTGCGCGAGGCTATCTCCCGGGTTCGCGCGAGGAAGCCGGACGTCGTGCTGCTGGATGTGCGCCTGGGCAAGGACAACGGACTGGACGTCGTCCCGTGGTTGCGGTCGAGGCCGGCGACGGCCGGCATGCAGGTGATCGTGCTGAGCGCGCACGGCATGCCGGGGGACATCGACCGGGCCATGGCCGCAGGGTGCGACGACTACTTGGTGAAGCCGGTCGCCGCGAAGACGCTGCTCGCCAAGATCGCGGCCGTCATGGACGCGCGGGAACCAAAGGCCGGGGAAGTCCGGAAGGCGGGACGAGGGTGAGACTGCGTGCGGGGGGCGCCGCCGCGACGGGCGTCTGGTTGGTGGTTGCGGGGCTGACAACCGCGATGTCGATGATCCTGGCCGCGACCGGAGGTCCGGGATTACGCGTCATTGGGCCCGTCGCGGAGGTAGGTCGGGCGCTGGAGGGCCTCGGGGCCGGTCGCATTCTGATGTTTGCTCCGGTAAGTCCACGGATTCTGGACGACATCGTTGGAGTCGACACGGCAGGGCGCCTGCTCGCCGATTCGCGATCGGGTGATTCCTCCGGCGGGACGTCGCCGCGTCCCTCGCCGAAGCCGCCTCCGAATACCCCCAGTAGTCCCCCGAGGCTCTCGGAGCAGATCACTTCTCAGCCAAAGTTACGCATCACCATGTCGGTGGACAAGTCTCGGGCTCAGGTCGCCGACACGCTGACGTACACAATCGTCGTGACCAACGTCGGGCGAGGGATCGCACGCCAGGTATCGATCTCGTCGCATGTCCCGGCGCACACGCGGTTCGTGTCGGACGATACTTGCGGCGACCGGCCGGTGGCCGTGCGCGTAACGACGGATTCGAGTCAGGTACTTTGCTACGGGTTGCGGATTGAGTCCCCGACAAGTCCGTCGGCGGACTACAGCATTGGTGAGGCGATGCTTGGCCCGGGCCGGAGCGTGCGCAGGGTCTTCACTGTCCTCATCGAGGCGCAGACTCCGCAGGGAACGGTGATTCGCAATATCGCCCACGTGCAGAGCGTAGGAGTTCCGGCCAAGGATTCGAACGAGGTGTCCACGGTCGTCGGATAGTTCCGACGAGCGGCCCGCTTGCCGTTCCGCAGTGTCGTTGCGCCGCTAGGATTCCCGGATCGTCGGCGTCCGGTAACGCGGGGAGGCACGGTGGATCTCGAAAGCACGTACTCGGCGCACAATTACGCGCCACTGCCGGTGACGATCGCCCGCGGTGAGGGCGCGTGGGTCGAGGATGAAGCTGGGAACCGTTACCTGGACCTGCTTTCGGCCTATTCCGCACTCAATTTCGGACATCGTCATCCCCGTTTGGTGGAAGCGACGCGGCGTCAACTCGACCGAGTCACGCTGACCAGTCGCGCGTTTCGCAATGATCAACTCGGCGCGTTCTGCAGGGACCTCGCGACCCTGTGCGCGATGGACGCCGTGCTTCCGATGAACACCGGAGCAGAGGGCGTTGAAACGGCAATAAAGGCCGCGCGCCGCTGGGGGTACGAGGTCAAGGGGGTGCCGGCCGATCGAGCGAAGGTGATCGTGTTCGAGAACAACTTCCACGGGCGAACGACAACCATTGTTGGATTCTCGACAGATCCTCTCGCCCGCGAGGGGTTCGGCCCCTACGGCACCGGGTTCACGACCGTGAAGTTTGGGGACTCCGGCGCGCTGGAGGATGCGCTGGATGAGGAGACTGTGGCGGTGCTGATCGAGCCCATTCAGGGGGAGGCCGGCGTTGTGGTTCCGCCCGACGGATATCTGCGCGAGGTGCGAGAGGCGTGTACCGCTTCGAACGCATTGATGATTGCGGACGAGATTCAGTCCGGTCTCGGCCGGACCGGACTCACCTTTGCCTGCGAGCACGAGGGTGTGCGGCCGGATGTATACATCCTGGGCAAGGCGCTGGGGGGCGGGATCATGCCGCTGTCCGCGGTTGTTGCCGACTGGAGTGTGCTTGGGGTCTTCACCCCCGGGTCGCACGGATCTACGTTCGGAGGGAATCCGCTGGCGTGCGCGATCGGGCGCGAGGTCATCGCGATGCTTTCGACGGGGGAGTACCAGCAGCGAGCGGCGCATCTCGGCGCGCGCCTGCTTGCTCGCCTGGGGGAGTTGGTCGGGCGAGGGATTACCGAGGTGCGCGGCCGGGGCTTGTGGGCAGGGATAGACGTCGACCTTCCCGGGCAGTCGGCGCGCGCGGTGTGCGAGCAGCTGCTGGGAAAGGGTGTTCTCGCCAAGGACACGCACGGTCGCACTATCCGGATCGCCCCGCCGCTTGTCATTGAAGAAGCGGATCTGGACTGGGCGGTGGACCGAATCGCCGAGACGCTCGGCGAGATGACGAAGTAGCGTTGGTTACGGGGACCCAGAGCGGCGTAGTTCCGCTTCGCGCCGACGCTGCTCTTTCAACGCTGCGATGATCGGCGAGGGTTCGGGAGGATGCCAGTCGGCGTCGCCCTCCCATCGAGGCTTGTCGAGGTCCACCACGGTTTCGGGGCCGCTCGCCGACTCCAGCAGGGACAGCGCCGCAGCCACGATCGCGGTTTGTTCGTCGGAGTTGCGTGCGTGCCCGCATGTGTGACCGAACGGCATGTCGACGCCGAGCGCGCGCGGGACTCCGGCACGGCGTGCCATGTCCGGCATCATCGTGATGGAAACCGTCGCAATGCCGGCTTCCTCGATCATTCGCTGAATCGCGCACACGGCGCGACAGCAGTCCGGTCAGGCGGGGGTGAGCAGCGCCGCGTCAACGGCGTCACGGCGAAGCTGTTGCACTACTTGGGGGACGTACCTCTCGACTTGCTCGTGCTGGTCCAGTTGGAAGCCCATGAAGGAGTAGTGGGTTGGGGCGACCGCGCCGATGCGTCCTGCGCGTTGTGCTTCGTGGAGTCGGTGGATCGGGAACACGCAGTTGACGTCCTCGAGCGTGTCCGCGGTGTTGTAGTGCAGGTGCGAGGCGCCGATTTGATCCTGTCGGACCGACGCGGGGATCTCGCGGAATGACGGATCGCCCCACGCCGGCTCGCGGCGCTCGCGGTCGAGGTCGAATGGAGGTTGCTCGTCGCGCAAGTGCAGACCCGCAGTCGTGACCAATGCCACCGAACAGTCCGCAAGGGGCTTCGACAGCGGAGAGAAGGGGATGATGCCGGGGCGCGCGACAGGCGCCGCTTGGAAGAACGCCGCCAGCGACCGCGGGAGAAACCGGTACGAATCCACCGACATTGTTGCAGCATATCCCCGGGCGGCGGGAAACCGCCGAATTCACCGCGTTTGCGACCGATCCATGCGCCGATTCCCCGGGACTGCTACTCTGACGTCACGGACACCGTTGGGTGTCCTGTGAGGTTCGCTTCCCGCTCCTGCTTCCCTGGCGGCATCGGGTGTGTTGATACCTCCCGATGTTGAGAGCGGCCGCTTGGCCGCCAAGTGAGGAGCTGTATGTCTGAAACAACCTTTGTCGGCCTTGGCGTGTCCGCCGACGTTACCGCCGCGCTTGCCGCGCGCGGTATTGATGCACCGTTCGAGATCCAAACTATGGTCATGGCCGACGCCCTCGCGGGTCGCGACATTCTTGCGAAGTCGCGGACCGGGTCCGGCAAGACCCTGGCGTTCGCTCTCCCAATCGTGGAACGGCTGGATGCCGCGTCAAAGACACCGGCTGCGCTTGTGCTGGTCCCCACGCGCGAGCTGGCCTCGCAGGTCGCCGGCGAGTTTGCCGACATTGCGCGCGCCAAGGGCTTGCGTGTTGCCACGGCGTACGGCGGCGTCGCGATTCAGGCGCAGGCGCGGCTTGCGGCGCGCGCGCACATCTTGATCGCGACTCCGGGCAGGCTGACTGACCTCGCATCGCGCAACGCGATTCGGCTCGACGGGATCAGCGTGCTCGTGCTCGACGAGGCCGATCGCATGCTGGACATGGGCTTCTTGCCGCAGGTTGATCGAATCGTGACGCGCATTCCCTCCGAGCGTCAGACCATGTTCTTCTCGGCCACGCTTGACGGAGAGGTCGGTCGTATCGCGAAGAGCTACACGCACGAGCCCGTCTTGCACGAAGTCGCCGCTCCGACGCAGACGGTAGATGAAGTCGAACACCGCTTCATTCCGGTTGCCCCGCATGACAAGATCGGTGCCCTGGTGGATTTGCTCGGGGCCGAGCGGGGTTTGGCTTTGGTTTTTGTCCGCACGAAGCGCGGCGTCGATCGCTTGGCCGAGAAACTCCTGTCGCATGGCGTGCGCGCGGTTGCGATGCACGGCGACATGACGCAGGCCGCTCGCGAGCGCTCGCTGGCACAGTTCGAAGCGGGTAAGGCCGACACGCTGGTTGCGACCGATGTGGCGGCGCGCGGACTCGACCTGGACGAGATCACTCACGTGATCAACTTCGATCCGCCTTCGGACTCGAAGGACTACGTTCACCGCGTCGGGCGGACGGCGCGCGCCGGCCGGACCGGCACGGGCGTCACGTTCGTGCTGCCGGATCAGGCTGGGGACATCGGCCGCATGGCGGCGCGCTTGGACCTGGACGAGCACTTCGAGCGCGAAGGTATGAAGGTTCCGCCGCCGCGCTTGGCGTATGCGGCTCCGCGCAAGCGAAACTCGCTGCTCGGTCGTCGCCCGCGTCGGCGTTTCTAGCCGCCCGCGTTCGAAGCGAGTTGTTCGCCCAATACCTTGCGGATCAGCGTGACCATGCGGTCGGCATCGAGTTCTTCCGACACGACTTCGCATCCGCCGAGCAGTTCACTGTGGCGCGCGGCGGTTGCTTCGTCGACTTGAACAATTACCGGAGTCATGGGGCACACTGCCCGGTACGCCCGCAGCACAGCTAGATTCTCCGGGTTGCTCAGATCCCTGGTGAACACCACGATGTGGGCGCCCTCGGCTAGGGCGCACGACCCATCCGTGACCAGCGGGCACCGCACACACGCAGGCGATTCGCCCGACCCAACGCACAGAGCGACTTCGTACCCGGCCTCGCGCAGTGCGTCCTCGATTCCCGCGTCGCCGTCCGGTCTCGAGGTCATTAGAACGCGCCGACGGTCGTTCGGCGGCCAGGCAGGTAGGGCCACGTTGAAGGATGCGCCTCCGCCCGCGCGGTCTTCCACCCACGCCTTCCCCCCATGGATCTCTGCGAATTGCCGCACGAGAGAGAGGCCGATTCCAACACCGGGCACGAAGGCCGATGCTGTGCCGCGGACGAACGGTTGGAAAATGGATTCGCGGATCTCTTCAGGCACGCCGGGCCCGCGATCGTCAACGGAGATCACGATGCCGTAGGCCTCGGTGCGAACTTGCACCGAAATCGGTGTACCCGCGGGAGTATGACGCACGGCGTTTATGAGCAGGTTCTCGAGGATCCTCCCCGTCTGACCGGGGTCCAGGAATGCGACAGTGGCATCGGGATTGATCTGGACGTCCAGTGGCCGGTCTTCGAGGTCCGCGGTCGCGACGACGCTGTCGATGAGGGGTGCCATGGTGACCGGCCGGCGCCGCGGCGAGAAGATCCCTCGGGACAGTCGGTCTACGTCGAGCAGGTCGGTGACTAGGCTGTCGAGCCGGCGCGCGCTCGATGCGATGCGGGTCGCGAAATCCATTTGCTCTTCCGACAAACCGAGTTCGGGTCGTGCCAGCGTCTCGGAGAACCCGAGCACCGTGGTGAGCGGTGTGCGCAACTCGTGGGAAACCATCTGCAGGAAGGAGTTCTTCATCCCGTCGACCTCGCGCAGCCGCTTTGTTGCCTCTTGTTCCCGGACGTAGGCGTCCCGGTAGGTCTTGCGGCTGTTCCGAAGCGCGCGCTCGACTGCGCGACGCCGGTCGTCGGCGCGCTCGGTCGCCGCGGCGATCAGCCATGCGACGAACAGCAGGACGGCGGCCGCTGCAACTGCACCCAGAGCGAGGGCGTACGACGAAGTGAAGTAGCCGGCGCGCGCGCCGCGTAGCGCGAGGAAGTTGACGGCGAAGGGGGCGCCGATCACGGCGGGGAGCAACAGTCGCAACGTCCTTCCGCCGGCGCCTCGGCTGGTGAACAGGTGCATTATGCCTACGTCGGGCCTGGACGTCAGCACTCCTGTCCCAAGAAGGAGCGTTGCGCCGGCCGTGTGGATGGCCATCCCCGTGTAGGGCAAGAAGTCCGGCGTTCCGTAGAAACCTCGGGTATCGAACGCGTACCCGGTCAGCGCGATCGTGCCGATCGCCGCGCCGGCAAGCGCGAGGAGTTGCGCAGGTGGCAGGCGCCACTGTGGCCGGGAATCCAACAACAGCAGTGCCGATCCCAGAAGCATCAGCGCGACTGCCGTCTGAGGGGAGGGGCGGCCGGGGAACGTTCCTCCGGATTCCAAGGCTCGGGGGATGATCCGGTCGATGTGCAGGTCGATTCCGGTTGCGTACTCGAAGGTCGTGAGCGCGCCGATGGCGGTGACGGCGATCGAGGCGGACGTGCGAAACGCGCGCGCCGAGCGGCTCTCGCGTTCGGTCGGCGTGCGGGCGTGCCACAAGGCGACGGCGCCGAGCAGTAGCGCGAGCGCGGTGTTGGGCACCATCTGAGGGGATTGAGGAAGGATGCGGGTCGGCACTTCCGCGCCGACCGCCCAGGACACGAGCACAACGACCGAAGTGAGCCCGATCACGACCGCCGAGGTGGCGGTGACGGAGCCGGCTCTTCGTGAGGGGGAACTCTCGAAGGACTGCATGCGACCGCCGCCAGCATAGGGCGGGCTTCTCGGTGTTGCCAGCGACCGCGTTCCCTATCGCGACGCCGGAGTCCTGGAAGGCCTAGAGGACCCCCGAATAGTGAGTGTGTGGGGCGCCTTAGCAGTCGTGGTCGTCGCCCGTGTCCCAGTCGCCGTCGGGGCCCGAGCTCGACCAGTCCTCGCCGTAGCGACCTTCTGCCTGGTTCTCGTCGGCCACGATGATCACGCCGCACGTGTTCGCGGCGCCGTCATTGCCCTGCTGCTCCGACTGCATGTCGCCGCCGAAGTAGAAGATCGTCTGGCCGCCTTGGTTGACGCAGATCGCCAGTCGCTCGGGCTGCTTAGAGGCGTTCTTCGGCGCGGGGCCGTTCGCCTCGTCGTACGTCGCTCCGCCGGCGTAGGTGACGACGGTGACCTGCTCCTTGCTCCGACAGTCCTTAGCATCGGGGACGTCTCGAAGGGCGTGGCCCTTTCGTGCGAAGCCTGCGGTCGGCGCGAGCGCGGCGACGAGAACTACGGCAAGGGCGATGCGGCGCATGACGGTTCCCTCCTGTGGCGTTTGTGGGTTGCTCCTTCGACGTCGTGGTGCGGGTTCCTGCCGGGTTCGTTGTGAATTCTTGCAAACCCTGCGTGATCGGGAAGGAGTCCTTTGATCTCGGGCGAACTCCAACCCCAACAGCATTGACTCGGGAGGGGTAATGGGTCACACGCGCGTTCGTTTGGGATCACTTCGTGTCTGCATCGCGCTGGTTGCGCTCGTCGCGGGTATGGCTGTTCCGTCGGGCGCGCGCGCCACCGGCGACCCTGCTCCCTCGCCTTACACGCCGTTCGTCGGTGCGATGCACGAGCACTCGGGCTATTCCGACGGGTACCCCGGGTCCACGCCGGGCACCTACTACGCGAGCGCGAAGGGGCACGACCTCGACTTCCTGATGTCGGGCGAGCACTCGGACAACATGGATGTGCCCGTCGCCCTCAACGACGAGTGCCTTGACCCCACCAAGACCGCTACGTGCCCCGGCGGCGGAGAAGAGCCGCAGAAAGCGCTGCGTAAGTGGGACTCGACGCTGGCGTACGCGCGCGCGGCCTCCGACGCGAGCTTCACCGGGGTCCGCGGGTTTGAGTGGACGTCCGACCGCTACGGGCACATCAACGTTTACTTCTCGCGCAACTACGCGAACGCCAAGACCGACGGCGGGTACGCAGCCACGATGAGGACGTTCTACGAGTGGTTCGCCCTGCATCCCCAGTTGGGCGGTGGAGAGGACGGGCTCGCGGTCTTCAATCATCCCGGCGCGAAGAAACTTCAGGTTGTCGGTCCGTATGACCCGGACGTGAACTGGGAGGATTTCGCGTACGTTCCTGCTGCTGATGACCGCATGGTCGGCATCGAGTTGTTCAACGATGATCGGGACTACGACGCCTACTACTCATATGCGCTCGATAAGGGGTGGCATCTGGGTGCCGTCGGCGCGGAGGATCTAGGGCACCAGCGCATCGACGATTGGGGTGGACCGCAGTGGGCGAAGACGGTCATCTTGGCGACCGATCGCGGCGAGGGGGCCCTGTATGAAGCGATGCTTGCTCGTCGGTTCTACGCAGTCCGCACGTCGGATGTGCGCATGACCTACACGCTGGACGACGAACTGATGGGCGCGCGCCTCGTGCGTCCGGAGGATGCGCCGCTTCACATCGAGGCGTCGGTGAATGACGCGGCGGCAACTCTTGAGGTCGTCACCAGTGGCGGTGAGGTCGTAGAGAGTGGGATATCGACTCTGGACGTATCGATTCTCGCATCGGGTGCGCAGGGCTACTACTACGTGCGCGCGCGCAACGCAGCAGGCAAGCCGATCGCGTACTCCTCGCCGGTGTGGGTGTCCGCCGCACCGGGAGCTGCCGTCGGCCAGTGGCTGGCCGGAGACCTGCACGTGCACACATGTTTCTCGCACGACTCCTACTGCCCGCCCGACGACGACAACACCGGGCCGGATACGGCCTACGCGCTGAGCGGTACAGTCGCGGAGCGGTTCCTCGAAGCGTCGGCGCGCGGGCTCGACTACCTCGCTATCACCGACCACAACGACATTCGGTCCCACACTGATCCCGGATTCGGGACGCAGGGTGTCATCGGCGTCCGCGGGTACGAGAACTCACTCAACGGTCATGGACAGATGCTCGGTGTTGACCGCATCTACGACAGCGGTGATGGATCCGCCTCCGCCGTCGCGCAGATGGCTGCCGCACTGCGTGCGGCCGGTGGGGCTTTCCAAGCGAACCACCCGACGGCGGGGCTTGTCGGCGAGTTCAGTTGCGACGAACCCGAGAACCTCCATTGGACCTACGGCTACGACGTCCCGGTAGACACCGTTGAGGTGTGGAACGGGCCGTGGGTCTTGCAGCCGCCGGCCGGTTCCCCAAATGAGGACGCAGTCCGTTACTGGGAATGCTGGCTGCAGCGCGGCGCGCACGTTGGGGCGACGGGAGGCAGCGATTCTCACGCGCTCGTGACGGCGGCAGTGCAGGGGGTTGGCAACCCGACCACGTGGGTATTTGCGCGCGCGCGAAGCGAGCGCGGCGTCGTCGACGCGCTGCGCGAGGGTCGCACCAGCATCGCGATTCACCCGCCGATGTACGGCGCGCCGCGACTCGTCCTGGAAGCCGACGTAGACGGTGACGGGAACTACGAGTCGATGATCGGAGACACGGTGCCGCCCGGCACGAAGATGCGCGTGCGCGCGGATGGCCTTGGATTCGCGGGTGAGGTCGAGGTGCGCGCGGGAACGGTCGGGGCCGGCATCGAAACCCCCGTCGACGACGCGCCGCTGGCGCCGGGCGGATCGATTGAGTTCAACGCTCCGTCGCTCACTGCGGGAAGCAGCGGGTGGGTGCGTGCGACGCTCCGGCTTCCCGACGGGGTGGCGCAGAGACGTGAGAACTGCAATTCCCTGCGTCCGGAGAACACGACGTACTGCCGCGACCACATTCTCGTGACGGCTCTGACTTCGCCCATCTACGTCGGGTGAGGCGCGTCTTCTACTGTGCGATGCCTGAGTCCCAGAAGGCTTCGATGAAGCCCAAGCGGTTGACTTCGTTGGTGCCCTCGTAGATCTGGTTGAGGCGCGCGTCACGCATCGTCTTCTCGGCGCGGTTCGCGGTGAGGGTTCCGTGGTCGGCTAGGAACTCCATGGCGCGCGTCGTGACGGCGAAGGCTCCGTCCCCGCAGCGGGCCTTTGTCGCGCTGTTGATTCCTTGCATTGCGCTCTTTTGGCGCGCGGCTTGCCACACCATCCCGCGCATCGCCATCACCTCGAGCCACAGATCCGCCAAGGCGAGTTGCACCTCTTGGTATGACAGAAGCGGCCTGCCGCCTAGGCGGGCGCTACGCGCGAACTCGGTCGCGGCCTCGACCGCGCCGCGCGCGATACCAAGACCGATCGCTGCCACCGGCAGCCGCGAGTAGTTGAGCACGTTTCTGTTCAGCGCCCAGCCTGAACGTTCGGTGCCGATCAGGTTCTCGGTGGGGATGAACACATCGTCGAAGAACAACTCGGTTGCGTCGCACGCGCGCTGACCGAGTTTGTGCTCGCTGCGACCGACGCGGAAACCCTGCCGGCTGCTCTCGACGACGAAGGCGGTCCAGTCGCGATCGACGCGTCCCTTGCTGCCGTCGGTCGGTTCCAGAACCGCGAAGGTCGACACGATGTCGGCGTAGGCGCCGCCGGAGATGAACACCTTCTGGCCGTTCAAGACGTAGCCGCCGGACACCGCGCGCGCCGTCGTCGTGAAGCGCGCGGCGGCGGCCCCGTCGGTGTCTTCGACGTCGGATCCGGCCGAGGGCTCGGTGATTGCGAATGCTGCGAGTTTCGGACGTCCGGACATGTTGGCGCGCGACAACGGAAGGAGCCACCGCTTCCACGTCGGGAGGTGTCCCGAGATCATCAACGGTGCCATCCCGAGGTCGTGTGCGAGCACCGACAGGCCGAGTCCCCCGCACGCCGCGCAGAACTCCTCGGCCTTCAGAACGGAATGGAAGATCGTGCGCCGGCTGGTTAGCGCAACGAGGGGCATCTTGCCGAACGGCGGTGGAACAAGTTCGGACTGGAATCCACGGCGCGCGGCCTCCGCGAACAAAGGCCGAGGGTCGTAGTCGTGGGGTGCGCGGTCGGCCTCTATCGCGCGGGGCGCGATCTCCTCGCTTGCGAACCGCCGATATGCGCGGCGCCGCGCGCGCAGGTTCACCGGCAGCGTCGCGGTGTCGCGTTCCCAAAGGGTTTCTGCTCCGCGGTCGTAGAGGAAGCGTCCCAGGGGCGCGAGACGTTCGATTGAGTTGGCGAGGATTGCGTCCATCACCGCGCGTCCTTTGCGAGATCCTGCAGCAGCAGGAGCAACTGGTCGCGTCCGCCGTGCATCGATGCGAGCGCACTCACGTCGCGCAGTCGTTTGGACTGGCCGTAGTCATCCATGTATCCGTACCCGCCGAGAACCTGCAGGCTGCTGGTCACCGCGCGCCGTGCGTGCTCGCCGATGCAAAGGCGCGCGCTGATCGCCCAGCGAAGCAGCGCCGTCGCGTCGATCGTCGCCAGCGGTTCGTGCGCGCGCGCGCCGAGCACCGACGTCATCACTTCGACATCGTGGCGCGCGTGGGCGAGCAGCAGTCGGACGGCGGCGTGCTCGACGATGATGCTGCCGCCTTGATAGCGGCCTTCGGCGTAGGTCTGCGCATCGCGAAGCGCGCGCCTCGCCGCTCCGGCCGCGATCGTAGCCTGACCGAGCCAGTCGCATGCAACGACTCGTCGGAGCAGATCGCTTGCGGCGGGTCCACGGCGCAGAACCGTCGCTGCGGCGCGGTCGAAGGTGATGTGGGACTGGGTCATAGCGCGTACGCCGACGCGCGCGCCTACGTCTTGGACCCGGACGCCCTCAGCATCGGCCCCAACCGTCGCAAGCGCCCAACCGTCGCCCGCGCGCGCGAAGCACGCAAGCGACTCCGGCGCTCCGGCGGAGGTGACGAAGTGCGCGGTGCCGTGCAGCGTCCCGTCTTCTTGGACGCGGCAGACATCGGGAGCAGTGCGCTCATCCAGAGGGATTCCCAAGGGTGGCATGAACGCGGCGCCGACGATCGCGCCTTCGGCCGATTCGCCGTCCAGTGCCAGGCACCCGATGCCCTGCGCATGCACTGCCGCGGCGAAGCCCGCACAGGTCTCGGCGAGCGTGCTGAGCGTCACCAGCGACAGTGCCGCACCGGACTCCAGAGCGTGGCGCCCCCATACCCCTGCGTCGTGGCCCGCGTTGCCGGGATTCGGGTCGGCGAGCAAGTCCATGTCGGCGGTTTCCCGCAGCAACTTGGGCACTGCGCCGAGGTCGCCGTCGGGTCCCTCGGCGCCGAACAAGGTCGTTTCGACGTGCTCGCCGAAGCGGCGCACTACGTCGCCGACGACCGCGAGGTCCTCGGCGGAAACGATCATGTCAGCGTCGCCGTCGCGTCGGTGCTCTGCGTCACAGTCGTTTGGGTCCCGCGGTCGTAGCGCACGGTGTGCAGGCCGGATTCGCGCTCCGCACCCCAGTAGCCCTCGTAGGCGCGGTCGGTTGTGCCGACGACTTCGCCGACGGGCAGAATCGCTGAGTGCGACACGTAGCTCTTGGTGATGACCGGGGTCGATCCGACGCCGAGGTCCATCAGATCCTTCGCGACCTGATGGTCGCCCAGTGTCAGACTTCCCGCGCGCCGGCCGAAGCCGGTCTGGTAGTTGGCAAGCGTCGGTATCTTCGTCCTGACCAGATCGTTGCCGCGCACGGTGTAGGTGACGAGCGCGCGCCGGTCGGGGATGACGAGTCCGGTGCGGCGCACCCCGAATGACAGAATGTCCGAGCCGCCCTCGCGCAGATCCACGTGCTGAGACTCGGGCGTGATGTCGAACGCCATGTCGGCGACGAACTTGGGGTAACCCCACACCGTGCGTCCCGCCTGGCGCGCGATGCGCGTGGTGACCGGCAGGTGCGCGATGAACGCCCCGAAGCCCGGCCACGCGGCTTCGGCGAGCAAAGGCGCGAACGGGGGCGCCTCGCGGTCGAGCGTGCACAGCACTGCGATCCCGATCTCGCCGTACGCGCCAACGCCGGTCTCGACGTAGTTGAACGCTACGATTCCGGCTGCCGCGCGATTCTTGGCCAACCGAACCGGCTGCAGTCGGCTGGATGGGAGCAGTGCGCGCGCTGCGTCGAGTTCTGCGGAGAAGATCCCGATGAACACGTCGCTGCGGTAGTAGCGAATTGGAAGGTCGATCTGGAAGCCGCCGACGTCAACGCCGGACTCGGCCGGACCGCTCCACTCGAAGAAGTCTTTCTTTGCGGACTGCCTGATTGTCGCCATCCTTGTACTCCCCCCGCGAAAACGGGCCTCACCCACGAGACGAACACCAGCGGCCGTTAGGGTAGCGCGATTTCAGATCGGCCCGAGTCCCAGGCCCCATCCCGCGAGGATGGCGAACGCAGTGGACACCGCGGTCTCGATGTAGCCGATGTGCCGAATCGGCGGCCGCGTTTCGCGCGCGCCCAACGCGGCGACCGTCTTGACGGCCCCCGGAACCAGCGCGACGACCAGCAGGGGGTGGGCGAGTCCGGCGATCGCGCCGACCGCGGCCGCCGCGACGGAAACGATTTGCCAGACGATCGCCACGGCTCCGCGTGAGAGGCGTTCGCGCGCGCCGATCTCGCCGAGCGTCCGGCGTGCGACACGTTCGCGAACGTAGGGAACCGTGCCGCCGAAGGCCAGGAACGCGGCGAGAGCAGACAGAGTCCATGCGCGCGCCGGTCCGGCGATGAGGATCCACGTGAGCGGCGCCAGCAGCGTGATCCCGGCGATCGCCACGAGTTCGGCCAAGATCGATCGCGGCCCCTTCCATGCGCGCGCGCCCACGTAGGCGAGTCCGACGCCGACCGTGGCTGCACCCAGCGACAGAAGGTTGCCGACGTGTCCGCGCCCAAGCGCCGCGACACCAAGTGCTGCGTACGCCGCGAGCAGGATCGCGGTTCTCCGTCGGGCGGGCGCCCCAAGCGACTTGTGGGACCAAAAGGACGCTGCTGCTGCGAGCGGGAGGAACAGCGCGGCGAAACCGAGGCTGATCGCCAGACCGGCCCAATCGCGACCGCCTGCCACCAGGCCGCCGACCAGCCCGAGCAGCCACGCATGCACGCTCATGAAACTCGCCCCATGTTCGCGGGGAACCATCGGCAGCTTGCGCGCGCGCCGCGGCTTATCGTTGGTCATGTCTCCTCCGAGTCTCACATCGATCGTCGAGGCGCGCGCGCGCGGAGTCAAACAGCTTGGTCGGAATTAGGGGTCATGCGCCGAACGCGCAGCGTCGCGTCGGTGATGACTGCGAACAAACCCTCCCAGTCGTCTCGCGTGGACACGACCGAAACCACCAGGGATGCAAGCCGGTCGGGCGGAGACATTCGAGCGCGCAGCAGTATCACCGCAGTCGGACGCTTGGATCGGCGCACGAGTCCCCCGAAGTCCTTGTCCGCCGTCAGCAGGACTCGCCGTTCTCGGACTGCCGCGCGAAGGACATCCAAGTCGTCGGCGCCTCCGGACTCGTCGCCGATCCCGCGGACATCGTGCCCTGTTTCGGTGAGCGCGGCGACAACTGCGCGCGGGATGTTCTCGTCCGCGAGTATGCGCACTATCGAGCCGTGATCGGGAGCACGGTTTCGTCTCCGACGCACAACGCCGCGTACGCCAGGCATGCGCGCACGTCGTCGTCGGTGAGTCGTGGGTAGTTGTCGAGCACGTCGGAGATGCTCCATCCACAGGCGAGGAATTCGAGAATCAACTCGACGGGGATGCGCGTTCCGCGGATGGTGGGCTTACCGACGGCGAGGTGCGGATCGGTGATGATCCGTCCGCTCAGTCGGCTCAGGTCCCTTTGCGGAGAGGCCTCCCGGGCGGCGTAGGGGGCTGGGGGCTCGGCCGCGCGTCGTGCGCGTCCTGCGAGTGCGTCCACGTCACCTTCGTCCACCAGGTGCTGGGTTCCGACTTTGGTGGATGCAAGGCGTCCTGCGCGGATCCACCTGCGAATGGTCTCCGCCGCGACGCCCGCGCGCCGGGCGGCCTCGGGGACTGTGATCATGGGGTGTAGCATACGACACCCGAGTTCGCGGGAACAGGGGTGCGCGCGCGGGCGTTCTCCCAAAGGCCATGCCTGCAGTCGACGCCGATCCTGTCTTGTTGCCGCGGATTCCGGTCCCTGGTCCCACGGCAGTCGCGCGCCCGGTGGTCGGAGTGGTCTCAGCCCCGACGACGTTCGAAGGCGAGGGCTTTCAAGTCCGCCGGGCCTTCCCAGGCATCGATCCTGCGCTGACCGATCCGTTCCTGTTGCTGGACCATCTGGGCGCAGTGGAATACGCACCCGGCGAGGCGAAGGGCGCGCCCGATCATCCGCATCGCGGTTTCGAGACCGTCACCTACATCATGGACGGCGCGATCGAACACCGTGACTCGACCGGTGGCGGCGGACTGATTACCGATGGCGCGACGCAGTGGATGACGGCCGGCGCCGGGATTGTTCACTCAGAGATGCCGCCTGAGAGCTTGATCACCAAGGGCGGCATGTTCCACGGAACCCAACTTTGGGTGAACTTGCCTGCGTCCGACAAGTGGACGCCGCCGCGGTATCAGGACATCGAACCCGGCGCCGTAACGCTTCTGTCGTCTGCAGACGGCGGCGCGTTGGTGCGCCTGATTGCCGGCGAGTTGGGCGGACATCGTGGTGGAGGAGTCACGCACACACCGATTCTCTACGCACACGTCACACTGGCTGCCGGCGCGCGCATCGATCTTGCATGGCCCGCGAAGTTCAACGCGCTCGCGTATGCGTTGTCGGGCGAGGGCAGCGCCGGGGTGTTAGGGGCACCGTTCCGCGAGGGGCAACTCGTGGTCTTCGGTCCGGGCGATGCGCTTACCGTGTCGGCAACCTCCGCTCCGCTCGATGTTCTCTTGCTCGGCGGGATGCCGATTCGCGAGCCCATCGCCGCCTACGGGCCGTTCGTGATGAACACGCGTGATGAGATCGTCCAAGCAATCGAGGACTACCACGCCGGCCGGATGGGACACATCCCACCCGCGCGCACGGCTTAGCCGGCCGCAATCGACATACTCAACATTCTCCTGAGGGGCTCGATCGTCTACTCTGGCCACGTCTTGGGCCGGGTTGGTAGATGCCGGGCGCGGGGTCTTGCGCAGGCTATGCATTGCAGGGCGAGAGGAGCGGTTGGTGCGCCGAGGGAAGCGACTGGCTTGGGCGGTTCTTGTGGTGTGCGCATTCGTCGCACCGACCTCTTGGGCGGAGCCGGCGCTTCCGCTCCCGGGAGCGACGGGCCTCGTCCCGTTCTACGAGGACCCTCCTCCCGCCTACGAGTGGCAGGGCGAGTGGCAGAGCCGTGAGGTCGCCTTCCCATCGAGCAGCACGGGGGCTGAGCTTTATGGGGTGCTTTTCGCGCCGGCGGACCTCAGCGGTTTGGAGATGCTTCCCGCAGTGGTCATCGTTCCCGGAAGCGGCCCGTCGGTCCAGAGCCACGTTCAGTGGGCGGCGCGCGATCTCGCGGGACACGGTTACCTGTCACTTACCGTCGATCCGCAAGGCGTGGGGCGATCTGCGGTTCTTGGTTCTTCCGCTTGCGGACCGGCGCGGGGTGCGTACGAGGGCCAATCGCCCTGCCCGGGGGTTCCCTTCCAGCAGGCCTCCAACTACGTCGATGCCGTGGTGAGCGGCATTGACTTCCTCCTTTCCCCCGAGAACCCCTTCAGCGAACTTGTCGATCCGAGTGAGATCGGCGCCGCCGGTCATTCGCTGGCCGCGCGGGGTGTCAGTTGGCTACAGGGAGAAGACGTTCGCATCAAGGCGATTGTGGCTTGGGACAATCTGGCCAAGGACGTCGCCGGCGACGACGGCACGCCGAGCGGCGGCGGTCCCGCCTCGACATTCATCGGCGGTGAACTCCCGGGCACGTCCCACCCGTCCGTGCCTCGAGTTCCGGCTATGGGTCAAGCGAGCGACTCAAGGGGTTCCACGACTCCCGCCAACGACGATCCCAGTCAGAAGAAGGCCGCGTACGAGGTGTGGCGCGCGGCCGGGGTCGCGACCATGGAGATCGTGTTCCGAGGGGCGAGTCACTTCGACTGGGTGCAGACGAACCCGAACGCGAAGGAACCGCTCCAGCGTTTGTCCGCCTACTACACACGCGCGTGGTTCGACAGATATCTACGCAACGACACGAGTGCACTTGAGCGCCTGCTCGCCTCATCGGTAAACGGCGCGCCGACCGAGGACCTGCTCAGCGAGCAGTTCACGTCCGCGGCTTTCCTCGACGGTCTCGACTGTCCGGATCTGCGGATGTGCGTGAACTCGCCGTAGAGAGAAGCCGCGCGCGGCCTAACGGGCCGTCGGCAGGGTCTTACTCAGTACGACGCTGCGGAAGTTCGTCATCGGTCGCCAGTCGGCGTATTCGATGAATCGGTAGCCGCGCGCCTCGTACATCTCGATCAGGTGGGTGGCTTGTTCGGCGGTGTCGCAGGCGATCTCGGCAGCACCCGACTGCGCGGCGCGCGCTTCGACGTGGTCCAGAAGGGCGGAACCCAGCCCGACGCGCCGCAGATCGGGATCGACGCAGAATTGACCAAACGAGGCGACGTCGGGATGGTCGTACCACGGACAGCCGCGCGAGCGGCCGGGAGGACGGAATGTCACCGTTCCCACCATTTGGTTGTCGAGCAGCGCCAGTGTGCACTCGACCCCGGCGATCCGGCGCGCGGTGGTTTCTTCGTCCTGGTATGTGGCGACGTAGCGCAGGCCCATCTCGGCCAGTCCCGCGTATGAGCGGTGCAGCAAGTCGGTGAGCTCGACGAGCGAGTCTTCTTCGGCGTTCCACTCGCGGAGCGAGATGCCGGGTGGGAGTTGAGAGGTTTCGATCACGGCCGGGTAAGCATACGGTCCGCGACGGTCGGGTGAGCCGGATTCTCTCTCCGGAGGCGATTTCGGCGACAATACGACGGAGCCGAGCCAGGGAGGGCCGCCCCATACCGTCACCGATGAATCTGGTCGCCGGCGCTCTTTTGCGCCTTGTGGCGTTGCAGTTCAACCTTCGGCCGTCCTTGCGCCGGTACCTGCGTGGGACCGACGGGTGGATCGACTTCTCGCTTGCGGTGTGTACCGAGTCCGGATCGATCGGCCGGACGATTCGTTTCCGGGGAGGTCGAGTCTCGGTGCGGCGCGGTGCGGACGAGAACGCGACGGCCACGATGATCTTCAAGGACGAGGAGGCCGCGCGCGAGATGCTGTCGGCTCCTCCGAACGAAGCCCTGTTGCTGCTGATGCGCGGACGCATGCGCGCGCGCGGCAACCTCGCGTACCTGTCGCTGTTCAACTACTACCTGTCGCTGTTGCTCCGGAGGCGTCATCGCAAGATGCTCGCCAAGACGAAGCGTGTCTTGTCCGCGCCGCTCGCGAAGTCGGCCGCACCTGCCGTCGAAAGTCTGACCGGCGAAGCTTCAGACACGGTGCGCGTCCTGGACGAGCCCTACCTCGCCCGGTACTCGCTCGACGACTTCCCACGGCTGCGCCGGTTCTTGGACGCGCACTTCGAGACAATGCCTGAGATATGCGTGGAACGGCCTGCGTTGCTGACGCGGTGGTTCCGCGATCACGGGTTTGAAGCCGACTCCGAAGGGCGGCCCTGGAGCCCGGTTCTTCGTCAGGCGCGCGCGTTCAAGTTCCTGATGCAGAACAAGCAGCCGCTGATTCGCGAGGGCGACCTCATCGGGGGCACGACGACGATGAAGGACATCGGCGTCGTCATCTACCCCGACGCGCACGGTGCCTACATCTGGGGCGAGTTGTTGTCGGCGCCCGACCGGCCGCTCAACCCTTACCGGGTTTCAAAGCAAGTCGCGCGGATTCTGCACGAGGAAGTGTTTCCTTACTGGGCGAGTCGTTCGTTCCGCGAGTGGGTCCGCCGCAATCACGACCAGCCGTTGTGCCAGGAACTCGACGATCGCTTTGCGGTGTACACGTGCTGGAAGACCATCGCGATCTCGCACACCGTTCTGGACTTCCCCAAACTCCTTCGGCTCGGCGCGCGCGGCGTGATCGCCGAGATCGAAGCTGAGTCGGCTCGGGATTCTGGAGCCGACGATCTCAAGCGCGACACGCTCGAGGCGATGCGCCTCTGTCTGGAAGGCGTCGTCGCTCACGCGCGCAACATCGCGATGCAAGCTCGGATCGAAGCCGGGTCCTGCGGCGATCCAGTGCGCCACGACGAGTTGCTCCGCATCGCCGACGCGTGTGATCACGTGCCGGAGCACCCGGCGCGGACGCTGGACGAGGCGGTGCAAGCAGTGTGGATCGGCTGGATCGCAGCGCACATGGAGAACACCAACACGGGGTTGTCCCTCGGGCGCATGGACCAGTGGTTACAGCCGTATTTCGAGTCGGACTTGGAGGAGATCACCGACCCGGGCGCGCGCGAGGCATACGTGCGACACGCGATCGAGTTGCTCGGTTGCTTCTACCTTCGTTGCACCGACCACCTGCCGCTTGTGCCCGATATCGGCAACTACCTCTTCGGCGGCAGTTCCTCGGACCAGGCGATCACGCTCGGCGGCATGGCGCGCGACGGTTCGAGTGCGGTGAACGACATGACCTACGTCTTGCTCAAGGTCACCGAAATGCTGAAGCTGCGCGACCCGAACGTGAACGCGCGCTACAGCCTCGATGCCAACAGCGACACGTATCTGCGCCGCTTGGCGGAAGTGAATCTTGTGACCACGGCGACGCCGTCGATTCACGGAGATGAGAACGTCATGGCGTCTCTCGGCCGCTTTGGTTACCGGCCCGAGGATGTGCGCGACTGGTCGGCGATCGGGTGCGTCGAGCCGACGATTTCCGGGCAGCACATGGGGCATACCGGTTCGATGATGTTCAACATGGTCGCCGCGCTCGAGATGGCGCTGAACGACGGACTGCACCCGCTGATGGACTGGAAGGTCGGCCCTTCGACCGGAGACCCCGCTAAGTATCCCGCATTCGAGGACTTCTTCGCAGCGTTTCGAACCCAACTGGACTTTCTCGTCGAGCAGGCTACGACCTACAACAAGATGCTGGGCGAGGCTCACGCGCTTATCCGTCCCACTCCGCTGCTTTCGTCGCTGATTTCGGGTTCGATCCGCAAGGGCCGCGACGTCACCGTCGGCGGCGCGCGCTTCAATACCTCGGGCGTCGCGTGCATTGGTCTGACCGACATCGTGGACTCCATGATGGCGATCAAGCACCTTGTGTACGACGAGCGCTTGGTGGAGTTCTCGGAGTTGCTGGCTGCCGTGCGATCCAACTTCGACAGCTACGAGCAGATCCACGCGATGATCGAGAACAAGGTGCCGAAGTTCGGCTCCGGTAACGCCGATGCGCTGCAGATGGCGAACCGCGTGGCCGGACTGGCGCACGAATTGTTCTCGAGTCGCCGTAGTTTCCGCGGTGGTCCTTACACGACGGGCTTCTGGTCGATGTCCAACCATGTCGCGTTCGGTGGGTTGACCGGCGCGCTTCCGTCGGGTCGTCGCACCGGAAAAGCGTTCACGCCCGGGCTGACCCCGTCGCCGGGAGCATCGCCGAATTTGCTCGACAACCTCGGCGATGTTGCTGCACTAGAGCCTACGAACTTGGATAACAACGTCGCCTTCAACGTCAAGTACGTCCCGGCGGCGTCGGACTCCCACGCGCGCGCCGTGGACAACATCGCCGCGTACGCCAAGGGCTACTTCTCGCTCGGCGGGATGCAGATGCAACTCAACGTGGTGAGTTCGGAGACTTTGCGCGACGCGATGGAGCATCCCGAGAACTACCGCGACCTTCTGGTGCGGATCTCGGGGTACAACGCCTACTTCGTCACCCTCAACCACGACATGCAGATCGAATTGATAGAGCGAGCGGAGTACGGCGGATGAGCGTCGATCCCATCGTCGCTTCCGACACGACCTCGCGCGCGCTGCTCACCGAACTCAAGGGCAACTCGCTGGATGACGGTCCCGGCATCCGCTCGGTGGTGTTCTTCAAGGGATGCCCCTTGGCGTGTGCGTGGTGCCACAACCCCGAAACCAAACGCATCGGCTCCGAACTGTCCTTCGATACGAAGCGCTGCCTGGGGACACTTGCGTGTCTTGCGGCGTGCGATCGAGGTGCGCTGGACCGCGCGCGCGAAGGCTTCGTAGACCGGGACCTGTGCGATGTATGCGGCCGGTGCGTGGACGCGTGTCCGTCGGGTGCCTTTGAGGTAGTCGGCCGTCCCTTCGACGTCGAACAAATCATCGACACCATTTCCCGCTACCAACCGTTCTACGCGGCATCCGGCGGCGGCGTCACCTTGTCGGGCGGCGAGCCGATGATCTTCCCAGAGGAAGCCGGCGAGTTGCTCCGCCGATTGAAGGAACGCGGGATTCATACGCTGCTGGAGACCTGCGGGCTGTTCTCGATGCAGCGGTACACCGCGCTGGCCGAGCCTTACCTCGACCAGGTGTACATGGACATCAAGATCCTCGACGACGCCGAGCACCTGAAGTGGTGCGGCACGTCCAACCGCACGATCCTGGACAACTTCCGCACACTAATTGCGCGCGCGCGCGCCGGCGGGGTACCGGTCCTGGCGCGCGTTCCGCTCGTCCCCGAGATCACTGCGACAGACGCCAACCTGGCCGCCATCGCCGGGTTCCTGCGCGATGCCGGAGCGGAGGAAGTTTCCCTGCTCCAGTACAACCCGCTGTGGATCGAGAAGTCCTCCAAGATCGGCGCGCGGGCGGAAGTCGATCGCACGACCTGGATGAGCGCGGAGGAAGTCGCGCGCTGCCGCGCGCACTTCGACGGATTGCGCCTCGTCGACTGAGCGCGCGTTACCGCTGGAAGGGAATCACCAGCGAAGATGGAAATGCGGTGTCGTGGTGAAGCGAGAGCACCGACCCGACCATGTTTGCTGCCAGGGGGACCGATGGCGACAGGTGTGGCGCATCGGACGGCTGCAGGGATAGCCGCAGGCTGTGTCCCTGCCTCAGGAGCGCGGCGGTCGGGAAGATCTCGACCCACAGTTCGTTCACCTCACCCGCTGCAACCGGCAGGACCGACTCCTTTGTGAACGGGTGGTAGGGCTGAACGATGAGTCCGTCGGCTGTGCGCGTCTTAGTCGAATCCATCGCGCGCATAGATAGGATGCTCCACCCGGCAGTTAGTTGGGTCGCCTTACCGTCCGGCGCGACGTCCTCGACGCGCGCAGTCACGAACGCGTCGCGGTCGTTGGTCGAGACGAACAGGCGCGCGGCCAGCGGTCCGGCGATGGTCGTGTTCTGATCGAGCGGCAGGTCGTAGGTCAGGCCGCCGAGGGTGTTCGCGCGGTTGTCCTCTTCGCAGGATTGCCGCAGGCCTCCGCCCGACCACTGCGAAATCGAGCGCGAGCACGGTCCCGAAGCCGGTTGCCAGATCAGGGTGTCGGGGTCCGACGTTTCAGGCGCCTGCATCTGCAGAGTGCCGTGCTGGACTCCCGCGACTGCGGCGCCGCCAAGGAATCGCTGTTCGAATCGGACTCCGTCGGGCGGCCACTGGGCCGACGTGTGGTAGTGGCCGTCACCGAGCCTGTAGTAGGTGATCGGAGCAACGTCTGCGTCGAGGTCGGGATCGGCGTCCTCGCGCACGTACCGATCCATCCAGCGAAGTTCCAACTCGTCGAGCGTCGGCACGTCATCGGCCGGAAGACCTGTCCCCGACGTGGCGTCGAGGTGGTACCAAGGTCCCATCAACAAACGCGCCGGGACGCCTCGCGCCTGGAGCGCGTCGTAGAGCATCGGCTCGCCGCGTTGGAACAGGTCGAACCATCCGCCGACAACGAAGGTCGGCACGTCAACGCGATCGACGAACTCGATGGGCGAGCGCTGCCGGTAGAAAGGACCGTCATAGGAGATGGTGTCGTTGCCGGCCGGGCCACGAGCAAACGACGACGCCTGGAACGAGAGTGCGCCGCCGGCGTGCTGAAGCATCGTCGAGCCTGCGCCGGCCGGATCGCTCGTCGCGTATGTCCCCGGAGCCAGACCCAGCGCCGTGACTGCGGCCAGCCATGCCGGATGAAAACTGGTGTTCTGTTCGCCGCCCGTATATGCGAAGTCCCGGTACCAGTCGGCCATGGGCGCGACGGGGAAGAGAGCCTTTAGGCCCTTGGGGTGTTGCGCTGCAGTGAAGAACTGATTCACCGCACCGTACGACCTTCCGTGAAGGCCGACTCGACCGTTCGACCAAGGCTGCGATGCCGCCCACTCAACGAGTTCTTTCGAGTCGAGTTGCTCGCGCGCGCCCATCCCCTCCCACGTGCCTTCGGATGAGCCCGTGCCTCGCACCTCCGTGACGACCTGGATATACCCCCGCGTTACCAGATACGGGGCGAGCCAGTTGAGGCCGTTCTTGTTGTACGGGGTTTGAGTCAGAAGGACGGGAAATAGGCCGGCGGCGGGATTACCGGTGTCGAGGTCGGCCGGGTGGTACACGTCGGCGCTCAGGCGAGCGCCGTCGCTCATGGTGATTCTCACGTCGCGTTCCAGATAGCTTCCGTACGTTGCCGGGCGAGGGGTCCACTCCTGGGCACGACTTGATCCCGGAACGGCGGCGATGCAGAGCGCAAGCGAAAGCAGCAGAGAGAAACGACGCATTGACCCTCCCGGGAAACGGCTTCGTGAAGCCATTCGACGCAAGGCGTGGGTATCCTGCGCGCGCGGGAGGAGACGAGTGCGCGCGCGTCGAACAGTGGGGCGTCCGTAGGCGGGAGCGAAAGGGTGTTCAATGCGGTCGTTCGTTGCGCGTGTCCTTATCTTGGGTTCGTTTGTTCCGATTCTGGTTATGGGGCGCGCGCCGGCCGCCCCGGTCGATGTGTACCAGGACCCGCCGTTTGCCGGCGAGTGCGTCCTTCGGCAATTCGGTGAGGGTGAGGCACCGGACATGGCGGGGTATCCCGATGATCCGCTGTGCGTCGAGTACGACAAGCGCGAGATCACGCTGTCCGACGGTGGTGCTGCGAAATTCACGGCCGCCGAGCCGGCGCGATTCGCGATCGCGGCGAATCACTGCCGGTACTGGCAGCGGGACCATTGGAGCGTTCAGGCCGAACCCGGCGGTCTTCCGCTCGTGACCTGGGACGGAAGCTACTGGTGGGATACCGGCGCGGGGATGGGCGGCGCGCGCATGGAGAACTTCCGTGTCGCCGGGGTGGCGGCCGGGCCGAGTCAAGCGGCCGACGTCATCGAGTTGCTCAGTCCGGAGTTGGCCGCGGCGATGCGCGCATACGGGGAACCCGGCGGCGGTGGCGGCGTCAGCGGCGCTGCCGGCGGCGGATGGTGTGCGGGCTGATGGATCTGACTCGCAGGGAACTCATCCGGCGCGCGACGCTGGCATTCGTCGCATTCCAGGCAGCGCCGGCGCTGAAGTTGGCCCGCGCCGCGGACCCGACGGGCACGTTTCCCTCGCCCGATCCGGCGAGCGCGGCGTTGGCAGTCCCCTCGTGGGAAGCATTTGCCGACACTCTCATCCCCGGAGCGAAGCGACCCCTTCCGGGCGGCGATCCTGCGATTGCCGGCGCGGCCGAGGGGCCGGGCGCGGTTCAGGCCGGCGCGGTGGACCTGCTGTATTTCCCGGCGACCGGCGTCGAGCCCATCCTTGGTCCGTGCGTGGCCGAGCTGAACATGCGCGCGGCGGGGTACGACAACACAGCCTTGACGCGCCAACCCGGAGTCGCTCCGTTCGTGGCTCTGTCGTTTCAGCAGCGCACCGAACTCGTGCTTCAGATGTTCGACGGGCCGGACGGCGCGTTGTGGGAAGCGCTCGGCGCCGTCGTGTTCCTGGCCTATCACACGGCCGGCCACCTCAACACAGCCACTGCCGTGCAAACGGGGCACCCCGGGCTCGCCGCGATCGGCTTCCCGGCTCCGCTCTTGGGAGACCTGTGGTGGTTCCAGAATCACTCCTACGCGCGGGAACTCGCCTCTTTGCATCCCGGCACCACCGTTAATGGGAGCCCTGCCTGATGTCCACGGAGAAGACCGACGTCCTTGTAATCGGCACCGGATTCGGCGGCGCCATTCCCGCTTTTCACCTTGCCGCCGGCGGTGCGAAGGTTCTCATGCTCGAGCGAGGGCCGTGGCTCGACACCTCGGACTTGAGCCAGGACTATCAGCTTGGGACTTACACCAGGATTCTCGACCTAGTTATGGGCACCGGTGTCGAGGTCATCGCCGGCAACTGCGTCGGCGGATCCAGCGTCGTGTATCTCGCGGCGTCCATGCGGGCCCCGACCTTTGTCTTCGAGCGCAAAGCCAACGGAGTATCCCAGTGGCCGGCCTCGGTCACCCGGGGAAGCTTGGATCCGTGGTACGACATCGTCGAGGAGAACCTGCCGGTCGCACAGCAGCCGTGGAACGAGGTTTCGTACAGCGGCGGTTTGTGGGCGGGGGCGTGCGCGCGCGCCGGGGGGACGTGCAACCCCGTCCCGGTTGCGGTCAATCTGTCCCAGTGCGGGCGTTGTGGATGGATGGCGACGGGCTGCGTGTACGGGGCCAAGCGCTCGATGCTGACGAACTACCTCCCCGCTGCCGTGTCCGCGGGCGCCGAGATCCGGCCGCTACACGAGGTGCAGTTCATCGGTCCGGCGGCGTCGCCGGGCTACCGCTACGCCGTGAACTACCTCACCATCAACCCCGACGATTACCGCGCGCAGACCGGCGGCGGTGTGATCGAGGCCAAAGTTGTCGTGTGCGCGGCGGGGGCACTGGGGACGCCGGTGATCTTGAAGCGATCAGCGCAAGCGCTTGGAAGTATTCCGAACGCGGTCGGTCGCTACTTCTCGCCGAACGGCGACCACGTCTCGCTTGCGTTGTTCAACGAGGACAAGGTGAAGGAACTGCTTGGTCTTGAGCGCGCGCCGGGGGTGCCCTACGCGGCGCACTCGATCGGTCGCTCGATCGGAACGACGAGCTTCGATCAATTGGATCCGTCCCTCCCCGAGGGCCTTCGGTACGCGCTGCAGCAGATCTACTACCCGCCGATCGTCAACCTCATGCCGGAGGACGGAGTCGAGGGTGACCCGGTTTGGTTCGGCGCGGACAAGAAGGAACTCTCCAAGAAGTGGCCATCGTGGATGTCGGTGCTGGCGATGGTGGAGGACGAGAACGAAGGTGTGTTCGGGACGCCGCCCCCGACGGGGAACTTCACCCGGTTGGCCTCGGCTGCTTCGCTCGCTCAGCTCACGTACAAGCCGTCGGAGCGAACTCTCGCGGCGCGCGCGGACGCCGATGTAAAGGTCAGGTCGATCGTCGAGCAGGACGGCCTCGGCAGTTTCTTGGAGTGGAAGCAAACCGAGAACTCGCTGTCGGCGCATCCTTTGGCCTCGTGTCGCATGGGAGACGATCCGGCGATCTCGGCGCTTGATGATCACAATGAGTTGCGCGGCCACCCCGGGTTGTTCGTGACCGACGGGTCCGCCGTGCCGACCTCTTTGTGCGTAAATCCTTCCATCACGATCGCGGCGCTCGCCGAACGGGCGGCGCCGTTCATCGCGCAGAGCGCACAGGCCGCTGGAATCTCGGTCGACTACTCCGAAGATCGGCGGCCGGGGAGCGGACAGCTGCACAGGCCGCGCTAACGCGCGTCACTCGGGCAGCTTTTTGACCCTTGATGCGAGGTTGATTGGGCGTGCCCTCGGGTCGGATCGGCCCGCGCGCCCGAAGGGCCCGTTCGCTCGTTGAACCGGGTGGACCGACCCCCGGGTTGAAGCGTCCGATTTGCACGCGCTCCCGGGGGCCTGTGCAATAGGTCTGCTGGAAGGTTGACCCGATCCCACGCATCCATGAAGGAGGTCGGCTTGGGCGCTCAGCGCCCGGCCGCAACTTATGACAGTCCCACGGTCCGGGAATCGACGCGGCCTGCGAATCGCCGCCGCGTTCACGCTTCTGGTCGCGCTCGTTGCGACGTCCTGCTCTTCTCCAAAACATGATTCCGCCGACTCCGGCGATCCCCAAGCGTCGGCGTCCGGTGACCCGACGCTGGGAACGGTCCCGACCGCCTCAGGGTCCGCGTCGCCCTCACCGAACGCATCGGGTAGCTCCGCGGCGGATACGC
Source organism: Actinomycetota bacterium (assembly GCA_041658565.1). NCBI lineage: Bacteria > Bacillati > Actinomycetota > Actinomycetota bacterium. The sequence goes on from JBAZZY010000002.1 coordinate 126,561, forward strand.
CGCCGCGCGACGACGATCCCTCCTTGCCCAGCCCGGGGAAACCTGCTCCGAGGGGCGGCAAGACCTACGGAGTTACGGACAAAGAGATCACGGTCGTCTACTACTGGAAGGGTGACCGCACGCGAACGAGTCCGTACCTAAAGGGCACGGGCGCGGAGTCCAATGTCGACGAGGCTGAGGCCTTTCGGACTTGGGTGAGCTATCTCAACAAGCACGCCGGTGGCGGCGCGACGTTCATGGGGTTCCCCTTCAACCTTCATGGGCGCAAGATCAAGGGCGTCGTTGTTGAAGCGGGGAGCACCCCCGAGGACCAGACGGCGGCTGCCCAACGCATTGCGATGGAGCTAAAGCCGTTCGCCGCGGTCGCCGCTCACGGTGGCGTATCCACGTACGTTTGCCCGTATCTGGCGTCCAAGGGCATCTACAACATCGCGACCTACGACCTTGGGTTTGATCTCTACAAGAAGACCAACGGTTGGTGTACCCCGGCGTACGCCTCGTTCAACGCGCAAGTGGACGCGATGCAGCGTTACCTGTCTCAGCGCGTTTCCAAGACGAAGTATGACGGGACGGACGCGCGCAAGTTCGGGCTGCTCTACGCCGAGTATCCCGGATTAGCCGCGGCGATGAAGACCGTTGCCGCGCGGTTCAAGAGCGCGGGGATCAACATCGTTTCGCAGGCCTCGATTTCGGCCGACCTCGCCGAGGCGCAGCCGCAGGCCGCAAATGTCGTCGCGAAGTTCCGCGCCGCGGGGGTCAACACGATCTTCATGCCCGAGGGCGGATCTCCAATGTCCTTTACGCCCGGGGCCGAGGCGCAGGCGTATCAGCCCGATTACGTGATCTGGCCGTGTTCGGGGCAGGACACGCCGGCGCAGGTGCGACTGTTCAGCGCGAAGCAATGGACGCGCGCCTCGGGGCTGACCTGCTTCGACAAGAACTTCATGCCGGACCTGGCGATGGACACCGAAGCTCAGCAGACCGAGTGGCATGCCAAGTACGGCACCATCACATCTGCCGAGCCTCCGGCGCAGGCGCCGCTCGTCTACTCGGCGATATTGCCGCTCGTCGCCGGCGTGACGAATGCCGGGCGAAACCTCACGGTGGATACGTTCCGTGACGCCCTCGCTGAGTTCGACTCATATCGGTACAGCGCCGCCACGGGACGCACGACCGACGCGCGCAGCTTGCTGCTTTCACCGGGCGGGATTGAGCACGCGCTGATGGGGGACTTCACGGTTCTCAGTTGGTCGGCGACCGCGCGACGTAACGGCAGCGCTTTCACGGGCGCCTATGTGTTCCCGGAGGACGGCCGCCGCTACGGGCGGCGCGATGCATACAACTAGACGCGGACCGGCGATCCCTGCCGCGGTTGGGGCGTTCGTCCTCGCGGCGGTTGTTCTGCTGCGGATTCCGGTCGGCGTCGTTGCCCTCGGGCTGCTGCTCGGCGGGTTGTCGTCGCTTACCTCGCTTGGGCTCGTTCTGATCTATCGCACCCATCGGTTCCTGAATCTCGCGCATTCAGCGCAGGGCCTGCTGGCCGGCGCGATGGTGGCGCAACTTGTCGTCGCGGGGGGTTGGAACTTCTGGTTCGCGTTGCCGATCGGGCTGGTGGCGGGTGCGGTGCTCGGCATCGTGTCGGAGTCGCTGCTGGTTGGACGCTTGGGGCGCGCTCCGCGCGCCCTGCCGATGGTTGCCAGCCTCGGCGTGGCACAGGTCTTCGCAGGCGCGCGCGCGATGCTCGCGATCATGTTCGGCGCGCTGCCGTTCTACGTGGTTCCGTTCGGGGTCACGTTGGACATCTTCCCGTTGCGGTTCTCCGGGACGCACGTAGTGGCGGCGATGTCTGTGCCCGTGGGTCTGGCCGCCATGGCAGGCTTCTTGCTGCGCACGCGCGCGGGAGTCTCGTCGCGCGCGCTCGCCGAGAACGAGGAGCGCGCGCGCAGCCTCGGAGTGCCGGCGCGCGCGGTGTCTCGTCGCGTGTGGGCGGTTGCCGGCGTGCTCGCGGCGCTGGGCGGAATCCTGACTGTTCCGGTCGCCGGCGTGTCACTCGACGGTGGGGTCTCGGTCGGGATTCTGCTGCTCGCGCTGGCACCGGCAGTGGTGGCCGGAATGTCGAGCCTTACGGGCACGGTCGGCGCGTCCTTCGCAATCGGCGTGTTGTACCAAACGGTGTTGTGGCGAACGGATCGCGCCGCGGTGGCCGACATCATGCTGTTCGTGATCGTGCTCGGCGCGGCGATGCTGCGCCGTCCTCGCTCGCGTCGTGAAGAAGAAGCCCTCGCCGCATCCTCGTGGGTGCTGGCCGCCCCTTGGCGTCCCCTGCCGCAAGCCGTGCTGAAGAACGCCGCCGTGCGTTTCGGTCGTCCCGCGCTGGCGCTGTCGGCGCTCGCCGTCGCGATCGTGGTGACGCACGCGTTGCCGCCGAGCCAGGCTCAGCGCGTCGGAGCCGTTGCGATCTTCGCGCTCGTGGCCGCGTCGATTTCGATCGTGACTGCGTTAACCGGTCGATTGTCGTTCGGGCATTGGGCGATTGCCGGCGTGGGTGCGGTCGTTGCTACGGTCGGAGGCCCGGGCCTCAACGCGCTCGTCGGGCTACCCATCGCCGCGATCTTCGCGGCGGTGACGTCGGTCGCGTTGGGAGCCGCGTTCGTTCGTCGTGGTGGGTTCGCGTACCCGGTGGCGACGCTCGCATTCGCGTTGGGATGGTCCTCGCTGCTGCTCGTGTTCCCCTCGCTGTGGCCGCTTGCTCCTTTTAGTCCACCAAGGCTTGCCGGGTTCGCGATGGAGAACGACGCGGTCATCACGGCCGTTGTACTGGTGGCGCTGATGCTCTTCATCGGCCTCGTGCGGGGAATGCGCCGTAGCCCCTTGGGGCGCGCGATGCTGGCCGCGCGCGACAACGAGGCGGCGGCGTCTGTGCATGGAATCTCGGTAACTGCCGTGAGATTCGTAGCCTTCGCTCTTTCAGGTGCTATGGCGGGCGTTGCCGGGTACCTCTACGTTTTCAATCAGCACTTACTTCACCCCAACGCGTTTTCACCCGAGCGCTCTTTGGTACTTCTGGCGATGGCCACGATCGGGGGACTCGGCTCGGCGGGAACGGCGGCGCTCGGCGCGGGGGTCATGCAGGGGGCGATCCTGTTCTTCAGCGGCCCGTGGGAGTTGCTTGGATCGGGCATGGGTTTGATCGTGATTCTCGTCGCCGTGCCGCGCGGGTTCGGATACGTCATGCAGCGCGCGCGCGATGCCGCGGTCCGGATCGTCGCCCGAGATGCCGTTCCGCGCAGGCGCGCGACCGTCCATGCCGCGGTCGCTCCCCGAACCGCTCCGGCGCGCGCCGGGGAATCGGTTTTGGACGCGCGCGGGATCACGGTTCGGTTCGACTCGCAGGATGCGATTCGCGACGCGGACCTGTCGGTCGCTCCCGGCGAGATCGTCGCGCTCCTTGGGACCAACGGGGCCGGGAAGACGACGCTGCTGCGAGCGATCGCCGGGATGGTTCGAGCCTCGGGTGGCTCGGTGTCGATCGACGGGCGAGACGTGTCGCGGTTGCTGCCGGAAAAGCGCGCGCGCCGCGGGCTCGTGCTCGTCGATGGCGCGCGCCCGGTGTTTCCCGGCCTCACGGTGACCGAGAACTTGCGCATGGCTGCTCTTGGTGCGGGCGTGCCGGGCGCGCGCCCGGTCCTCGACGAACGTTTCCCCCGCCTGATCGAGCGCGCCGGTTCGTACGCGGGGACCTTGTCGGGAGGCGAGCAACGCATGCTGGCCATCGCCCAGACGCTGATGCTCAAGCCGCGCGTGATGCTGCTGGATGAGTTGACGTTCGGCTTGCAGACGGACCTTGCCGCCGAGTTGTGGGCAACGGTTCGTCAGATCGCCGCCGCAGGGGCCGGGGTCGTCGTCGTGGAGCACCGCCTCGGTGAGGCGCTGGCGATCGCGCATCGCGTCGTGTACCTGGACGGCGGGCGAGTCGTGTTCGAGGGCACGCCCAAGGAGTTTGCCGCGCGCGACGACTTGCTGGCTCCGGTGCTGCTGGACGAAGACGCCGCCGCGACTTTGGAGCGTGCGCATTGAGCGCGGTGTCGCAGCTTCGCGTCGAAGACATCGCGGTCGGCTTCGGGCCGGTGCGGATTCTGCGCGGGGTCACTCTGGAAGTCGCGCCGGGGGAGGCCGTCGGAATCGTCGGGCCGAACGGTTCGGGAAAGACGACGCTGCTCGACGTGATTTCCGGGCTCGTGCCGCCGTCGCGCGGACGCGTGCTGTTCGGTGGTCGAGACATCACGTGGGACGCACCGCACGTGCGCGCGCGCCTCGGCATGGCGCGGACCTTTCAGCACGGACGCCTGTATCCATCGCTCACCGTGCGCGAAGCCATCGCCGTCGGGTGTCGGGTGGCCGGGCACGGCCGGCGCGCGCGCGCGGAGGCCGAACAGCGCGCGCTCGACGTGGCGGATGCGTTTGGTCTCGCGTCCTACGAGAACGCGTTCATCTCCGAGTTGTCCACGGGAGTGCGCCGCATCTTGGACCTTGCGATCGCGGCGGCGCGCGGCTGCGGAGTGATGCTTCTGGACGAACCCACCGCGGGTCTCGCTCACGGCGAGCGAACCGCATTGTTGGGCGTGTTCCGCTCGTGGCGCGAGCGAACGGGATGCTCGCTGCTGGTCGTCGAGCACGACCTGGCCTTTCTCACCAACGTCGTGGACCGGGTGATCGCGCTCGACGAGGGCGTGGTGAGCGCGGAGCGCACACCCAAGGACGCGCTCGCCGCCGCGCGCGAGGTGGTCGCGTCGATGCTCGGCGAACGCCACGTGCGCGACGGCAACCCCGAGGGCGATCGCACCGAGCCCTAGAACCCGACCGGTTCCCGCGATTGCACTGGGGTTTCCATCTGGGCCGGACCGAGGAGTAGGTTGAACCACTGAGCGCCGTCAGCCGGCAGTCTGCCGGTGTGGCGCACTGGGGGTCGCGATGAACCGGTTGGAGCAGGAGTCCTCGCTCGGGGCGCTGTCCGGTGCGGTCGAGGAGCGCGCGTCGGCGGCGGAGCGCGACGACATTGTTGCGCGAATGTGGCGCAAAGATCACACAGTGTGGAAGCCGTCGCCGGCGGAGATCTCCGACCGGCTTGGGTGGCTGGACGTGGTGGACGCGATGCGCGACCGGGTGGTCGATCTCATCGCGTTTCGCAACGGGGTCTTGACCGCCGGGTTCACGCACGCGCTGCTGCTCGGCATGGGTGGATCGAGCCTTGCGCCCGAGGTGATGCGCAGGGTTCTCGGGGTGGGTCCGGAGGGGATCGACCTTCGCGTGCTCGATACCACGCACCCCGGAGCTATTCGAGCAGCCGAGCGCTCGCTGGATCTCGACCACACATTGTTCATCGTGGCGAGCAAGTCCGGCGGAACCATCGAGACGCTTTCGCACCTGGCGTACTTCTGGGAAAAGGTCGGCCGCGGTGAGCGCTTCGTTGCGATTACTGATCCCGGGTCGCCGCTTGAAGAACTGGCGCGCGCCCGTGGTTTCCGCGCAGTGTTCGCGAATCCGCCGGATATCGGCGGCCGGTATTCCGCGCTGTCGTTGTTCGGTTTGGTTCCCGCCGCGCTTCTCGGCGCATCCTTCGAGGATCTACTCGGTGCGGCGACAGAGGCGGCCGGCGCCGCGCATGCCCCGGTGTCGAAGGGCGAAAACCAGGCGGCGTGGCTCGGCGCGGTGATGGGCGAGGCCGCCGCGCGCGGACGCGACAAGTTGACGCTCGTGCTTTCGCCGGAGGCTTCGAGCTTCGGGGCTTGGGTTGAGCAACTCATTGCGGAATCCACGGGCAAGCAGGGCCTCGGGATCCTTCCGGTGACCGGTGAGGACCTCGGTCCCGCATCCGTCTACGGGGACGATCGGCTGTTCGTAACGCTGGGAGAGATCGGCGACCTCGCGGATCTCGCTGCGGCCGGGCACCCGATCGTTCGTCTCGACGCGAACGGGCCGTTGCGGCTCGGACGCGAGTTCTACCGCTGGGAGTTTGCGACCGCGTTTGCCGGATACGTTCTCGGGATCAATCCGTTTGATCAGCCCAACGTCGCCGAAGCAAAACAAGCGACCGGCGACATCTTGAAAGAAGGCACTCAGTCGGACGACGATCGCGCGGACGTCGCAGGGGTCTTGAACTCGGTTGGTGCCGGTGACTACGTAGCGCTGCTGGCGTTCGTCGAGCCGTCGGCCGCCAACGTGCGCGCGCTGCATCGGGCGCGCATGCGCATTCGCGACCGGTTCCGCGTGGCGACCACCGTCGGGTTCGGCCCGCGGTATCTGCATTCCACCGGACAACTACACAAAGGGGGGCCGGATTCCGGCGTATTCATCCAAGTGACCGACGACATTCCCCCCGACGACCTCGACGTGCCGGGCGCGCCCTACACCTTCGGCCGGCTGATCGAAGCGCAGGCGCTGGGCGATTTTCGATCGCTGCGCGCGCGCGGCCGCCGCGTCGCGCGCGCCACCTTGTCGGAACTGGACGCGGCGCTGTAGAGGCCGGGTCACTCGCGCGCGCGCCGGGCGTGGGACTACGACCGCACGTTGGTCCACGTGATCAACCCGCAAAACCTCGTGCTGCGGGCCGACAAGGGGAAGAAGTGTCCCGCGTATGCTGTCGTGAACGTGTGGAGCACGAACTGTTACCGGCAGGTGGTGATGGATCTCGTTGACATGCATCCTCTGGGGTTCTAAGGCACGGCCGGACGCCCCTCCGCCCGCAGGGGGAGGCAGGGGCCGGGCCCGTGGTCGGGCAGGGAGGCGTGAATGAGCATCCGGAGTGGTGTGAGCTTCGTGCTTTGTGTAGTCCTCGTTGCATGCCAAGCGCCCGAGCCGCGATTTGAACCCTTCGACAGCGACGAGAATGGCTTCCGAGGAATCGTCGGGGCTGTGAGCATCTACAAGGATCGCTTCTGCTTCGTCTTTGTTAGAGCGGGTGTGCGCGAAGGCAGTCGGGCGAGCCGCCCGATTGTCTGCGTCCAGACTGGGGAGACGTTCAGGTATCCGTTGGATGTGTGCGAAACGAGTGTGTTCTATGTTGAAGGGGTTTGGAGGGAGTCCTGGGAACAGGCGCGCCTGGTGTCGATGAGGGCGACAGGGAGAGGAGAGCGCGTCTTGGCATGCCATCCCACGCGCGCGTTCGTGCCAAGTAGATGAGCCGCGGAGGTCATCTATGAGGGGCGGTGCAGGGCCGGCGGGGGCGTGCCCGCGGAGGACAGGAAGTGTCCATGAGTGCACGAATTCGACATCGGCCCACGATCGCAGCCGTCTCTTTCCTGTTTCTTGTGGCTTGCGGCACCGGGGTGGACACCGCGGAGCCGCACGCGAGTCCGACGCCACAGAGCCCGCGTCCCTCCGCATCGGCGCCGTCCCCGTCGCCGACACCTTCTGAGGAATGGCGAACCTACACGCGGTCCGACGGCCTGTTCAGCATGTCGTATCCGGCGAGCTGGAAGGTGAGGACCAAGAGGGGTTACCTCACGCTGCTGGGGTCAACCGACGGATCGGTCCACTACGAGATCTACGCGGAGGACAACGGTGGATCGTTCGACGAGTACCGCAGCGGGATAGAGGCAGGAGTGGAGTTCGGCAGGCACCGAGGCGGGGTGACCACCGGGGGAGAAGTCACGGTCGACGCGCGACGCGCGTTCTTCATCCACGGAGTCTCCGACGAGGAGGAGCCGGCGAACTGGTCCGGTGAGGAATGGTGCTCGGGGTGCGTTGGGCGCCAGTACTTCATCGATTGGAGCGCCACCGAGGTTCTGAGCTTCTCCGGAGGCGCCGGCCGTCGCTGGTCCAAGCACGGGGAGACAATCGAGCGCATCGTCGCGAGTTTGCGCCACTGAGCCGGCGGCGCTTGCTTTCGGCGGGCCACCGCGACGACGTCGCGGCGGAACTCCGCGGGAAGTGCTTTGGGCGTATTCTCACACATCAGGTGTGCCAGACCTGGGGCAGTCCCGTTTGTCGGCGCGCGAGCGCGCTGGTCGTCGTTGCGTTCGCGCTGGCGGCGTGTACGCAGGGGCGTCCTGTTGCCACGCCGACCATCTACGCGCCCGCGCCGGCCGGCGCGGTCCAGATCGCTGAGGGGTCCGCGCGTGTTGAGGGCGTCGTGGCCGATCTCGACGGCCAACCGGTCGCCGGAGCGCGCGTAGGACTCACGCTCGAGGAGTCCAACGCGCGCGACACTCCGTGCCCAGAGAAGGACACTGCCGCGATTATCGGCGACCAGTTGGACAGATTCTTCGGATCCCTCGCCTTTGGCGGCTTCCCGCCCTCAGAACGGCGGACACCTTGCGCGGGCGGGTCTGCGGGCAAGACGGACCGGTCGGGGCGCTTCGCCATCCGGCTCGACGACCACGTGAAGACCACCTTCCTGCACATCGACGTACGCACGCCGCGAGGGGCGCACGTCAGCATGTCGATCCCGAATCGAGCTGGTCCTCTCCCGCGCATCGAGCTGATCGACAAGCCCGCCGCTGTCGTCGACGACGGCCGCAAGGTTGGGTTCTCATGGCGGCCGCCCCCCTGGGGCGCACACTGGTTCGTGGAACTCGCCACGTCGGATGGCGAGCCCTACGACGTCATCACAGCGCGCACGTTCGATCGACGCGTTGCGGAGGATTACAGGCTGACCGCGTCGGTGGTCGTGCAAATCGAAGCGCCTGGCGATCGGCAGATCCTAATGCGGTTGCCGCCCGCACCCTTGCGCGGATCTGGTGCAGAACCCCCGACCCGGGGCGCCACATGTGCGGTGGAGTTTGCATCGGGAAGGAAGACTCTCGACCCGTGCCCTCTGACGGACGGGGACCTTGACACCCGCATCAGCACCGAGGACTGCCCCGCGTGCTCGGGCACCGTTCGCACGGTTACGATCGAATTCCGCAAGCCTCGACGCCTCGAGGCGGTCGCCCTCCGATGGTGTACGAAGTGCAGCATCCAGTTCGTCGACGCCCGCGGCAAGATGGCCGAGTATCCCATTACGCCCAATGCTCGCGTTGCGAAGTTGGGCTTCACCGAGCCCTTCGTCAACTATGGGGGGCAAGCCATTCCGCCCGTGGCGTCGATCATCATCGATCACCCGGGAGAGGCAACCGAACTTGCTGCATGGTGGTGATCACGTCCGGCCCTGATGCCCCCGGCTGCCTATTCCGGGAAGACCATCACGCCGCCCCAGATGCCACCGCGCCTCGCCGCCGACACCACGTAGGTCCATCTGCCATCCTGATCCGAGGCCACAACCGCCCCGTCGGTGCCGCCCCACGGTGCCTCGACTCCCCCATCGGGGCGGTGCACGACGACCGTCCCAGCATCGATCGGGATGAAGGCGAAGACATATCCTGCGACTTGGTGCTCGAGTGCGAGCGCACCGGCGGCGCCGAGGTTAGTGATGCCCGCACCGGCCCCGACGGAGAAGTCCGACGAGAGCAGGTAGCGGGCTTTGGATGGGTCGCCCGATCGTCCGACGACAACGCCGTTCAACCGGAAGGTGCACTTGAACGGATCGCCGCCCCACGCCGCCAAGGCGGCTCGGAAACGTCCTTGCTCCTGGATCGCCCATTGCGCCGATTCCCAGCCGTGCCAGGCACCCCCGGACCCCGGGGCGAGGGAGCGTTCGTAGGACTGACTCCCGACCTTGGCACTCAGGTAGTAGTCCGTGTCACCTGGACTCAGGCCCCAACCGGCGGCGACGCCTGCTATGGACCACGCGTCCATGACCAGGGCCGCATCCCTGGCCGGGGCGTCGCAGACGCGCGTCAGGACGTCGTCCGGCTTGACCTCGACGCTCGTGTAGGCGAACGTCGCTGCCTCGCGAGGAGGCATCGCGCGCCCAGGCGCAGCGGGTGCGAGAACGGCGACGAGCAGGGCGAAGACGGCGAGGCGAGCCATGGTCATTGGTTCGAGCAGCGACACGCTGTCTCCTGCCGCTGGTGGAGGCTGCTGAGGGCAGGGAACAGGCGGGGCGCGTCGAACGGAGATGCTGTGAGAACTACGGACGTCATGCGTCGTGCGCGCCTTGGAGTAGCCGCTGTCCTCACGTGCGCGGCCCTCGTGGCCTGTGTGAACAGCAAGCCCGGGCTCGCCGGCCAGGCAGTCCCAGTGTGGCACCCGGCCCCCAGTTCCATCGAAAGCGATCACCTCACGCTGAAGAAGCCGTTTTCGTGTGCCAAGGCACCTGCGGGACCTGGTCGGTTCTTTCCATACATCGGGAACGGCAGACTGCGCGTCGACGGCCCCGGCAACCTGCGGGTAAAGGCGCGGATTCAGGTCGGCGCCACATGGTACGAATCCGACTCGAGGCTCTCGGTCGGCATGGCCGGAGTGGTTCGCACCTTCTGGCTGACGGACTCGACTCCGGTTACCCCGGAGTGGATTCCTGCCTCTGGCGCCCCGCCTGCTCGAACAGGCTACTTGCTAATTCAATCGACTGCCTCAATCAAGGCATGTTCGCTGACGTTTGACTTCGTTCCACGGTGATGATGTCTCGAGGACGACAAGCCGCAGCGATCGCGTTGCTGGTCGTTAACATCGTCAGCACCGGCCGCGCAAGCGAACGGCCGCGCTGGTTCGCCTTCCATGTCGTTGCCGGTTCGCACCGGCTGACCAACGTCACTATTCACGTTGCGTTCCATCTTGAGCGAGCGAGCGACGGGCCGGGGTTGATGGGGATTGCAACTGGCGGGGGGAAGCGGTTCGCAGACGGAGGAAGCGAATACGGCGGAGATCAGGGAGTTATGCCATTGGCCGCCGGTGAATCGGCGCTCGCGCTCTCATCCGGCGGCCTGTCGCTTCGGCGCTCTATTGGACCCGCGCCCCACGCGACGTTTGATCTGACGACCGAGGTAGGGGTGGAGGATCTGGACCCTGGCGAGGAACTCTTTGTGGTCGAGTTCTTCACGAGCTACACGGCTGAGATCACGCAGGGGCATGCGCGCAGCGATTCAGGGGCGCTGCCGGTCACGATCTGGACCGGCACACGCACGGAGGTCCTTGCCGCAGGGGATCGTTCGGACATGGGGGGCGCTTCGGCTCAGGTGGCCTCCGCGGGTGCGGGACTTGTTCAAGAATCGAACCTCGTCACCGATGGAATCGTGGGAGCCTTCAACGGGTGGAGTTGTGAGGGTGCGTGTGTGTACACATCTGAATCGCCCGATGGTGCCCAGGTTCTCGTTCGATCGGTGGGAGCGCATTCGTCCGTTGGGGCTGCGGGGTTGGATAACACCGGCGGGAACGGCTTCGCAGGGCCCGCTGGAACCTGGCGTTGGACCTGGGCTGCAACCGCGTCGACCAACGTGGCCTTTGGGGCCTACGCGATCATCGGCGACTTGTGGCGGGATCTGCTGTGAAGGTCCCGCTCGCGTGAACTGGGAAGAGCCATGAGCGGAGGTTCTCATGCAGGACGAATTACTGAGAGAGGGTGCGCGGATGAGCCTCGCCTGTAGCCGGGCCCGGGCCCTCGTGCCTCTCATCGCTGCCGCGACGATTCTCGCAAGTTGCGGTTCTCAGGAGCCGCCCCGGAGCGTGTCGCGTTCGGGAGCGCATTCGGATGCCCGCTGGTCGAAGCTGCCACCTGCGCCGGTCCGTTTGTCGGCTTTCACGCAGGCGGTTTGGATCGGCGACCGGATGCTCATGTGGGATAGGGATGTTTGGATCTCCTACAGCCCGAGCGCCGGGACGTGGGGGACCATCGCAGAACCCCCCAAGGGGCTTCGGGGAACGGTCGGAGCCAACCTGACCTGGACGGGAAGGGAACTGGTCGTTTGGGGAGGGAGCGAGAGCGAGCGTGACGACGCGGGCCCGTCCAACAGTGCCTGGGTGTTCACTCCCTCCGAGAACTCCTGGCGCCCGGCAGCCGCGTCGCCGCTCGGCGGGGGAGAGCTGTTCACGGCGGCCTGGGATGGTGAAGAAGTCCTCTATTGGGGTTGCCTGAGCGATACCGATTCGGGTTGTCTGAATGACAGGGGCCACTGGGAGGCTGCGGCGTATGATCCCTCCGCTGACAAGTGGCGTCGGCTTCCTGTCGGCCCGCTTGGAGGGCGGGGCGTTGCGACTAGCGCATGGACCGGAAGAGAGCTGATCGTTTGGATTAGGACTCCGACGCCGCACAGGAGGGGCAACGCCCCCACGCTCCGCGAGGGCGGAATAGGCGCGGCACTGGATCCGCGAACCGGGAAGTGGAGCATGCTGCCCCCTGCGCCTCTCTCGCCCCGTCGGTTCGAGGCCACTGCCTGGACAGGGTCGGTCTTTGTCGTGTTGGGAGGGCAGGCCCTGCGGGGGGATAGTTGGGGGGATTACCGGTCGGATGGGGCCACCTATGACCCTGACGCTCACGCGTGGAGGCGGATGAGGGACGCGCCCGTTCGTTCTCCGAACGTCATCGCGGCGAATGGGCGGCTCGTGGTTTGGGGCGGCGTAGAAGGTGTCGATGAGGAGGGCATCGAGATACCGTCGGTGGTCGGCGCTGTCTATGACCCCATTGCCGACACTTGGCGTGAATTGCCGCGGCCGCCAATCGCGGCTCGTTTCGGGCCGCTCATGAAGTGGTCAGGTTCCGAAGTACTGGTTTGGGGTGGGTGCTGCGAGTCTGACGAGGTGTATTTCAATGATGGGGCTGCCCTCCATCTTTGACCAAGGTGTGTAGGGGGCCCGCTCCCCCGGCGCGAGAGGTCCGCGCGCAGGCGTACGTTGCCGGAGAGGGCCAGCGTGAACTGGGAACAGCAGGGCATTACCAGCGAGCACAAGAGGTGGGCGTTCAGTGTGTCCGTCCCGTCCGGCGCAGTGAAGGCCGGTGTGGGGCTGTGCGCCTACGGCGACACCGGCAGCGACTGGGCGCGCTGGGATGACGCCGGGTTCTATGCGGTGGGGAAGTCGTGAAGGCGAGTGCCCTTCTGATCGCGTGCCTGACCACGTTCATGGGGCTGCTTCCTCACGGAACCGCAGAGGCAGTCACGGGCTGTGTCCCACTTAGCGAGCAGATTGCGGAGTGGCGAAACCTGGTCCGCGAACGGGGGCGATTCGGCGACGAGCGGGACCACGCCATCGTTGTGATGGGGAAGTTCTCTTCGGGTCTCCCCGCGTACGTGCCCGCGTTCCCTGAGAGCTGTCAGTGTTAGGGCGATTGACCAGAGAGGTGCCGGGACGCGCGATGCGCAGCGCGTGCGAAGTGTTGTTGAGCGTGTTGCTCGCGGGGACCATCGGTGCGTGCTCGGCGCGCACCGATGGTCCCGTCGTCTCTGCAAGCTCGAGCGGTGGGTTGCGGCGCTCCAGCGTGACGGTTGGGCCGGACGATCGATTCCCCCACACCCTGCCGCTGAGCGTGAGGCTGTCCTCGCGCTGCGCGCGCCCGGGCGAGGATCTGCAGGTGACCGCGGTCACCGCGGCGCAGGCGCGCATCAGCTTCGCCGTGACCTATCCGGGCATGCGAACCGATAGCGACCTCATGGACGTCGACCCGACGAGGAACACGACAGGCACCTACACGTGGCGACTTCGAGTCCGTTCGTTCGACGATCCGGCACAGGCCTATCTGCTCGTTGCCGTCGTCAAGGGCGACAAGCGGGCAACCGCCAACGTGGTCTTCAAGATCGCGAACTCATGCGCATGAGCAAGGAGGAACCGGCGTACATGAGAGGGAAGATAGCGAGATGAGCGTGCGCACGCGCCTGGTGGCGATCACGATCGCCGCGACGACGCTGAGCATCACAGGATCGCCGGCGGGACCTTCGGACGTCGCAACCACGTTGTTCGCGGCGGGCGACTCCCTGGCCGGGAGTCTCTTCCTCGACGGAGGCTCCTCGGGGACGATCGACTTCATCGTCCAGGAGAGCGGACACGTCGTAGGTTCGGCGGGGGCAAGATCCGGCGCCTGGTTCGACGCGGTGGTCCGCGGGGCCGCGATCGGCGGAGGATACCGAGCCTATGCCGGCGCGCTGTCGGCCGGTGCGGTGGCGATCGATCCCACCAGAGGCGGCCGGATCGACATCCCGCTGCAGGGCCTCGGCACGCTGAGACTCTCGTTCGAATTGAATCAACCCGAGGACGTGCGGCTGGGCGGGTTCTGCTGGCGAGTAGTCTCGCCGTCGAGAGAACACGTGTGGGGCATCACGTTCGAGTCGCGCGACCCCGTCGGAGCCATCGGGTCGGGCACGTTGGGTCACCACAGCGTATCGAGCGCGGATCCAAGCGATCACTACCTGCATTTCCTCTGGATGGCCCCGACGACCTTCGCGCACACCTGGCACGACGTCCCGGCCGACACCTGCGCCTAACGCAACCCTCCGAAGTCCTTGGCTATCTTGGACGGCGGCGCTTGCTTTCGGCGGGCCACAGCGACGACGTCGCGGCGGAACTCCGCGGGAAGTGCTTTGGACATGGTGGCCATCCTTTTGGTGAGGGAGATCCTCACATATCAGGTGTCAACCAGACCTGGGGCAGTCCCGTTTGTCTTCTTCGGCACGTCGGCGCGGTGAACAGGTGTCCGGATATCGAAGTGAAGCCCTGCTCCGGGCCGTGTAGACTCCCTGGACCCGGGCCAACGTCGTCCCAGGTGCGGTATTTCTGTCTTCGTTCTAAGGGGACGACACGTGGCGAGACGATTTCCGGATTCCGAAGGCCTCTACGATCCGCGGTTTGAGCACGATGCCTGCGGGGTGGCTTTCGTCGTCGACATGAAGGGCCGTCGCAGCCACGACATTGTCCGGATGGCGATCACGGCGCTGGAGAATCTGGAGCATCGTGGAGCCGCCGGCGCCGAGCCCAACACCGGTGACGGCGCGGGCATCCTGATGCAGATGCCGGATCGGTTCCTGAGGGAAACAACCGGTTTCGACTTGCCCGAGCCGGGTGCTTACGCGGCCGGCATGGCGTTCCTGCCGCAGGACTCCGACGAGGAGGCGCGCGCCATCGCCGGTGTCGAGAAAGTCGCCGCCGATGAGGGCATTCGGGTACTCGGGTGGCGAGACGTGCCGATCGACGACTCGATGATCGGCCGCGGCGCGAAGGCAATGGAGCCGCGTTTTCGTCAGTTGTTCGTTTCATGCGACGGTCTGTCGGGATGGGATCTGGAGCGGCGCGTCTTCATGATGCGAAAGCGCGCGCGCGCCGAAGTCCCCGACGTCTACTTCCCCAGCCTGTCGACGCGCACGATGGTCTACAAAGGGATGCTCACCAGCACGCAGCTCGGGCCGTTCTTCTCCGACTTGTCGGATCCGCGTCTTGAGAGCGCGCTCGCGCTGGTTCACTCGCGGTTCTCGACCAACACCTTCCCGTCGTGGCCGCTTGCGCATCCGTACCGGTTGATTTCCCACAACGGAGAGATCAACACGCTGCAAGGGAACCGGAACTGGATGCGCGCGCGCGAAGCGCTGCTCGCGAGCGACTCGCTCCCGGGCGACATCTCGCGGATCTTCCCCATTTGCACGCCGGGTGCGAGCGACTCCGCGTCGTTCGATGAGGTTCTCGAACTGCTGTACATGGCCGGACGGTCGCTCCCGCACGCCGTTTTGATGATGATTCCCGAAGCGTGGGAGAACCACGCGACGATGTCGTCCGAACGGCGCGCGTTTTATCAGTTCCATTCCTCGCTGATGGAAGCATGGGACGGCCCGGCGTCGATCGCGTTCACCGACGGCACCGTGATCGGAGCGGTTCTCGACCGCAACGGACTGCGTCCTTCGCGGTACTGGGTTACCTCCGACGATCTGGTGATCATGGCTTCCGAGGTCGGGGTTCTGGACATCGATCCGGCGCGCATCGTTCAGAAGGGTCGACTGCAGCCGGGCCGCGTCTTCCTCGTCGACACTTCCAAAGGCCGCATCGTCGACGACGACGAGATCAAGACCGAACTGGCGGCCGAGCATCCCTACCAAGAGTGGGTGCATGCCGGGCTGGTTCACCTCGACGATCTTCCCGAGCGCGCGCACGTCGTTCCGTCGCAGGCGTCGATGCTGCGCCGTCAGCAGACGTTCGGCTACACCGAAGAAGAGATGCGCGTTCTGCTTGCTCCGATGGCGCAAAAGGGTGTCGAGCCGATCGGATCGATGGGCAACGACGCCCCGCTCGCGCCGCTTTCCGAGCGTCCGCGGCTGATCTTCGACTACTTCCGGCAGTTGTTCGCGCAGGTGACCAACCCGCCGCTGGACGCCATCCGCGAGGAACTGGTGACGTCGATGGGATCGACGCTGGGCCCCGAGGAGAACCTGCTGCAGCCCTCGGCGGCCTCGTGTCGTCAGATCGTTCTGCCGTATCCGGTCATCGACAACGATGAGTTGGCGAAGCTGATTCACGTCGATCGCGACGGCAACATGACCGGATACCGCGCGGCGATCTTCCAAGGGCTCTACGACGTCGCCGGCGGCGGCGACGCATTGCGCGCGGCGATCGAGGATGTGCGTCGCAAGGTCAGCGCGGCGATTGCCGACGGGATTCGGATCGTGATCCTGTCGGACCGTCACTCGTCGCGAGACCGCGCGCCGATTCCTTCTCTGCTTCTAACATCGGCGGTGCATCACCACCTGATTCGCGAAAAGACGCGGACAAATGTTGGAATGGTGATCGAGACCGGAGACGCGCGCGAAGTTCACCACATCGCGTTGCTCATTGGGTACGGAGCCGGAGCCGTTAACCCGTATCTCGCGTTCGAGTCGGTGGAGGCGTTGGTTGCCGCCGGTGTCGTCAAAGACCTCGATGCGCATGCGGCGGTGAAGAACTACGTCAAGGCAATGGGCAAGGGCGTGCTCAAGGTGATGTCCAAGATGGGCATCTCCACGGTCGCGTCTTACACCGGCGCGCAGGTGTTCGAAGCCATTGGGCTGTCCAAGAGCGTCGTCGACGAGTACTTCACCGGGACCGTCAGCCGGCTCGACGGCATCGATCTCGACGGGATCGCGCGCGAGGTGGCCATGCGCCACACGCTCGCCTACCCCGACCGTCCGGCCGAGCGCGCGCACCGGCGTCTGGAAGTCGGCGGCGACTACCAGTGGCGCCGTGAGGGTGAACGTCATTTGTTCGATCCCGACACAGTCGCGCTGCTGCAGCAATCGGCGCGCGAGGGACGCTACGACATCTTCAAGAAGTACACGGCGCTCATCGACGATCAGTCCACGCGGCTTGGGACCTTGCGAGGGTTGTTCCGCCTCAAGGAAGGCGCGTTGCCGCCGGTTTCCATCGACGAGGTCGAACCCGTTTCCGAGATCGTCAAGCGCTTTGCCACCGGCGCGATGTCGTACGGATCGATTTCGGCCGAGGCGCACGAGACGATCGCGATTGCGATGAACCGCATCGGCGCCAAGTCGAACAGCGGCGAGGGCGGCGAGGACCCCGAGCGCTCGATCCCGACTCCGGCGGGCGACTCGCGGATGAGTGCGGTCCGCCAGGTCGCGTCCGGTCGGTTCGGCGTGACAAGCCTGTACCTTTCGGAGGCGCAGGACCTGCAAATCAAGATGGCGCAGGGCGCGAAGCCCGGCGAGGGCGGCCAGCTGCCCGGCGGGAAGGTGTACCCGTGGATTGCCAAGACGCGGCATTCAACGCCCGGCGTCGGGCTGATCTCACCGCCGCCGCACCACGACATCTACTCGATCGAAGACTTGGCGCAACTCATCCATGACCTCAAGAACTCCAACCCTGCCGCGCGCATCAACGTCAAGCTCGTCGCCGAGGTCGGTGTCGGTACCGTTGCGGCCGGAGTGTCCAAGGCGCATGCCGACGTGGTGCTGATCTCGGGTCACGACGGCGGTACCGGCGCTTCTCCGTTGTCGTCGATCAAGTGGGCCGGCGGACCGTGGGAACTTGGTTTGGCCGAAACGCAGCAAACTCTGCTGATGAACCGTCTGCGGGACCGCATCGTGGTGCAGGTGGACGGACAGCTAAAGACCGGGCGGGACGTTGTGATCGGCGCGTTGCTCGGTGCAGAGGAGTTCGGTTTCGCGACCACGGCGCTGGTCGTCGTGGGCTGCGTGATGATGCGTGTCTGTCACGCGGACATGTGCCCGGTAGGGGTCGCGACGCAGAACCCCGAGCTTCGAAAGAGGTTCACCGGCCGTCCCGAACACGTCGTGAGCTTCTTCGAATTCATGGCGCAGGAGGTTCGCGAGATACTGGCTTCGCTCGGCCTTCGCTCGATCGAGGAGGCGGTCGGCCGCGCGGACCTGATTGACGTGGAGCCTGCCGTCAACCACTGGAAGGCTGCGGGGCTGGATCTGTCGCCGATCTTGCACGTTCCGGACCTCGAGCCCGGCGCCGTGCGTCATTGCGTCGCGACGCAAGACCATGGCCTGGAGAGGGCCCTCGACAACGTCTTGATCGAACGGTGCCGCGACGCGCTCGAAAACGGAACGCCGGTATCGCTGAGCTTGCCGATCCGCAACGTCAACCGCACGGTCGGCACGATGCTCGGGTATGAACTCACGCGCCGGCACGGCAGCGAAGGACTTCCCGACGGAACCATCCGCCTTGAGTTCACCGGTTCGGCGGGGCAGAGTTTCGGAGCCTTTGTGCCGCGCGGGATTGCGATGCGTCTGGAGGGCGACGCCAACGACTACCTCGGCAAGGGGTTGTCCGGCGGGCGCATCTCGGTCACTCCGCCGGCTTCGTCGCCGCTCATCGCCGAGCAGAACATCATCGCCGGCAACGTGATCTTGTACGGAGCCACGAGCGGAGAAGTCTTTATTCGCGGCGTGGTGGGTGAGCGTTTCTGCGTGCGCAACTCGGGTGCGACGGCGGTTGTCGAGGGTGTCGGAGATCACGGGTGCGAGTACATGACCGGCGGGCGCGCGGTGATCTTGGGTCCGACGGGTCGCAACTTCGGCGCTGGGATGTCGGGCGGCGTCGCTTTCGTGTGGGACCCTGCCGGCAAGTTCCCGAACTTGCTGAACCGGGAGATGGTTGATCTGGAGGAGTGCTCGAACGAAGACGGGGCCTGGTTGCGCGGGATCGTCGAACGCCACCACCAAGAGACCGGCTCCGCGGTCGCCGAGCGCTTGCTGCGCGAATGGGATGTGGCCGTCGGTCATTTCCTCAAGGTGATGCCGATCGATTACCGGCGAGTGCTCGAAGCGAGACGCCGTGCGGAAGAACAAGGACTGTCCGTGGACGACGAGATCATGGCGGTGGCCCGTGGGTGAGCCCGGCGGGTTCATGCGGTACGAGCGCGAAACCCCTCGTCGCCGTCCGGTAGAT
The DNA here is from genome assembly GCA_041658565.1 of Actinomycetota bacterium. Lineage (NCBI taxonomy): Bacteria > Bacillati > Actinomycetota > Actinomycetota bacterium. The sequence continues at coordinate 145,755 of JBAZZY010000002.1, forward strand.
GAGCGAGTTCAGGACTGGCGCGAGGTCTATGAGCCGTTCCCGAAGGAACATCTGCAAACTCAGGCTGCGCGCTGCATGGACTGCGGGATTCCGTTCTGTCACAGCGGCTGTCCACTGGGGAACTTGATCCCGGAGTGGAACGAGCTGACTTATCGCGATGACTGGCGCGCGGCGATTGAACGGCTGCACGCGACCAACAACTTCCCGGACTTCACCGGCCGTCTGTGCCCGGCGCCGTGCGAGGGTGCGTGCGTGCTGGGGATCAACGCGGAACCGGTTGCGATCAAGCAGATCGAGTACACGATCATCGAGCGCGCATTCGATGAGAACTGGGTAACGCCGACGGTTCCCAGCGTTCGCACCGGCCGGCGCATCGCGGTCGTCGGCTCGGGACCGGCGGGATTGGCCGCGGCACAGCAACTTACGCGCGCCGGACACTCCGTCGTGGTCTTCGAGCGCCAGGAAAAGTCGGGCGGGCTCCTTCGCTACGGCATCCCCGAGTTCAAGATGGAGAAGTCCATCCTGGATCGGCGCCTGGATCAGATGCGGGCGGAGGGAACCGAGTTCCGGTGCGGCGTCAACGTCGGCGTGGATGTATCCGCCAAGAGCTTGCGTCGTGACTACGACGCGGTCGTGCTTGCCGGCGGTTCCACCATTCCGCGCGACCTGCCGATCCCCGGCCGGGAACTTCGCGGGATCTACTTCGCGATGGGATATCTCAAGAACGCGAACTACGTTTCCGAGGGCACGCGCGAAGCGCCGATGATCACCGCCGAAGGAAAGCGCGTGGTCGTGATCGGCGGCGGCGACACCGGTGCGGATTGCCTCGGCACCGCGCACCGTCAGGGCGCGGTCTCGGTCCACCAGCTCGAGATCCTGCCCAGGCCGCCTGTGACTCGCGCCGCGAACAACCCCTGGCCGAACTGGCCCGTGATCTTCCGCACATCCTCGGCGCACGAGGAAGGCGGTGAGCGCCTGTTCTCGGTCGCGACGAGCGAGTTCCTCGGAGACGATGACGGGAACGTGCGCGCGCTACGCGGGCACGAGATCGAAATGGTCACCACCGACGGCCGTCCGGAGTTCCGCCCCATCCCCGGCACTGAGTTCGAGATCCCGTGCGACCTCGTGCTGCTGGCCATGGGATTTGTCGGGCCCCAGCGCGAGGGCTTGCTGGAGGAATTGGGGGTCGAGTTCGACGCGCGCGGCAACGTGGCGCGCGACGAAGCGTGGATGAGCAACGTCGACGGCGTGTTCGTCTGCGGCGACATGGGCCGCGGCCAGAGCCTAATCGTGTGGGCGATCGCCGAAGGCCGCTCCGCGGCGGCGTCGGTGGACGCGTTCTTGATGGGCCGGACGCTGCTCCCGTCCCCGCTCACTCCCGCACCCTCGCTCGCCGCGCGCTGACCGCAGCGCTGGTTTCAACCCATAGGAACATGGCCTCGTGGTGTGCGCCCGACGGTTTGGCAGGGATACGCTCATCTTTGTCCGGGAGCGAATGAGGGGCATGGGGGGGCGAGGTGAGCGTCGTGAGGTCCATGGGGCGTCGTCGGGTGGTGCTCGTAATGCTGGTCGTGTTGCTTGCCGCATTGGGGGTCGGCTGCACTGGGGAGAGCGGGCCTTCCGCGGTCCCCTCGTCCGGGAGTCCGACAGCAACCGTGCTTCCCGAGGGAGCCGGGCCGAGTCCTCTTGAGGCGTCCGTGCTGGCGGCGCTGCGAACAGAAGATCCCGGTGCGGACACATCCGAGCACGGGTTTGACGACGCGTGGGTTGAAGCGACCATCCAGGGCCAGAACCTAACCATTCACGTTGCGGCGCCCGGCATCTCAACCCCCGGCAAGCAGACGGCCGTCGCTGAGTACTCTGGAGTGAAGGCACGACGTGTATCCACGGTGGGGCTCGGGGATGTCTGGCGCTTCGAGTGCCGTCTCCCCGACTTCGGAAACCGTCTGGTGGACGTGGCATTCGCTTCCGAGCCGGCAAAGGTGGTCCCCGTCGTGTACCGCCTGTTGGCCTGCGTCGCGTAGCGATGGGCCAATCTGAATCGATTCACGTTTCCGCAAAGACCTCAGCGACCTTGGCTCGGTCGGTATGCGTGCCTCCGGTGTACGGCGCGGTGAATGATCACGGAATGAGTTTGGTAGTCGATCTCGTAGATGATCCGGAAGTCCCCGCGGCGTGCCGAGAATAGGCCCTCGAGTTCACCGCGCAGCGGTTTCCCTGCACGGCGCGGGTTCTCGGCGATGGATCCGAAGGTTGTCTCGAGGACGGCATCTCGCACCTTCTCGGGGAGCCTGCGAAGGTGGCGGAGACCCTCGGGAGTGATCTCGACCCCGTAGGCCACCTACAAGTGGTCCTTGAGCCGAAGGCGTTTTCCCGCGGCGGCCTCACGGCGCGACTTGCGAAGGGATTCCAGCAACTTCCTGTCTTGCAGGATGTCGATGGTCTCGTCGAGGGCTTCCAGTTCGTCGGGGTTGACCAGGACCGCAGCGGGGCGACCGTTGCGCGTGATGTAGACGCGCTCTCGCTCGCGCACGACGCCGTCGACGAGTTCGGAGAGATGGGCCTTCGCTTCGGTAAACGGAACCGTCTCGGACATGACTGGTCAGTATCCTAACCAGTCCGGCTTCCGGAGGTCAATGGCGCAGTGCGCGTTGCGTTCGACCTCGGTTTGACCTGCGCTTGCGAAAGGCGTAGTTCTTTCGCACCACAGGGCGATGAGCAAGTCGCCCCTGGTGGCGAAGAGCGTGGGATTCCAGAGTGCGTGGAACATCTTGGCCACGATCTGGCCCTCCCACGAATAACGCGCGCCTGCTCCACGAAAGCAGTCGCGCGCGTACTGCGTCTTGCTGGACTCGCTGCTGTTGGTGACGGCGGCGTCGTGACGAAGGAGAGCCTGCGATGAGCGAGAACAAGAGCATTCCCAGCCTCGAAGAAGTCTGCCGCTTCGTTTCGCCGTCGCGCGCAACCGCATTCCGCGCGATCGGCTTTCCCCTTGTGCAGGGACGCCGGGAAGGCACGCGCTTGTTCGACCTGGAAGGTCATCCCTTCATCAACTGCCGCAGCTCCGGCGGTGTGTTCAACTTCGGACACAAGGCGCCGTTCGCGGTCGAGGCGCTGCGCAAGGCGCTGGACGAGTATGACGTGGGCGACTGGCTGGTGCCCTCCGCGGCGCGCGGCATCGCGGCCGAGAAGCTGTCCGACACGTTGCCCGGCGGCGACTGGATCAGCTTCTTCGTTCCCGGTGGCGGCGAGGCCGTGGACGTCGCGCTGAAGCTTTCGCGGCTGTACACGGGTCGCGTGAAGGTTGTGTGCTCCGAGGCCGGATATCACGGTCACACCGGGTTCGCGTTGTCGGCCGGCGATCCATCGCTGTCCAAGGGCATCGGGCCGCTGGTGCCCGGCTTCGAGCGCGTGGAGTTCGGCAACGCGGAGGCCTTCGAGAAGGCCATCGACGCCGACACGGCCGTCGTGATATTGGAGACCATCCCTGCGACCGCCGGCATGATCATGGCGCCGGAGGACTTCTACCCGCGCGTGCGCGCGGCGTGCGATCGCGTCGGCGCGCTGCTGATCTGCGACGAGGTCCAGGCCGGACTCGGGCGCACGGGGAAGATCTGGGCGTTCGAGAACTGGGGTATCTGCCCGGACATCATCATCACCGGGAAGGGCTTGTCGGGCGGCGTGTACCCGATCTCGGCCTGCACCTATCGCTCGGAGCTGGACGTTGCGCTCAAGGACTGGCCGTTCTTCCACCCATCCTCTTTTGGCGGCGCCGAACTCGGCGCGGTCGTGGCCGCGGCGGTCATCGACGAGGTGCGCAAGCCCGGGTTTCTCGAGCATGTGCGAGAGATGGGCGAGGTCTTCCAAGCGGGCTTCGACAACCTGGCGAAGAAGTACCCGGACCTGCTGCTGGAATTCCGGCGCAAGGGCTTGATGATGGGCTACGACCTGCCGAGTCCCGTGCACGCGTACACCATCATGCGGTTGCTGCTCGAGCGAGGGGTGCTATCGGTGCTCTCCAACAACCGGCCCTTCTCGATGCAGATGATGCCGGCGCTGGTGATCTCTCGCGAAGAGGTGGACTTCGTCCTCGACGCTCTTGACGGCGCATTCGCCGCCCTGCCCGACGAAGTTCCCGCCGACGCCGCAAACATCCAGTAGTCCCGGCGTGCCGGGCGACGACGAAGATGTGGGGGCGGATCGGGTGACGGCACCATTCTTGCTTGATCTTGCGCAGTGCGACGGGGTTTCCACGGACCTAATTGGGGGAAAGGCGCTGGGGTTGGCGCGCGCCCACGCCGCCGGCTTCACGGTTCCCGACACGGTGTGCCTCACGGCCGATGCGCTCGCTGCGCACTTGGCCGCCGCCGGCGCGGACCCTGGCGATTCCGCGGCGTGTCTTGCGGCGCTCGAAAAGCCGTTGGATCCGTCACTCATGGATGCGCTGGCGCGCGCCTGTGAGCCGTTTCTCGCGCGCGGGCCGCTCGCCGTGCGCTCGTCGGCTCCGGTCGAGGACGCCGAAACCGCTTCGTGGGCCGGCCAGTTCTCCTCGATTCTGGGTGTGGTCACGCTGGCGGATCTGGAAGCCGCCGTTCGCGAATGCTGGCGCTCCGCGTTCGAAGGTCCGGCGACGGCTTACGCCGAGACCGGCGGGCGGATGGCTTTGGTGATCCAACGCTTGGTACCGGCGGTGTGTGCGGGCGTCGCGTTTTCGATCGATCCGCGCACCGGCCGCGAGGGAATCGCCGTTGTCGAGGCGGTTCCGGGAATCGGCTCGGTTCTCGTTGACGGGCGTGGTGCTCCCGACCGCTTCGAGATCGACACCGAGGGCGAGCGGATCCTGGAGCACGAGCGCGGCGAGCATCACGTGTGGGTGCGCGCGTCGGACACGGGGGTCATTGAAGAGGTCGAGCCGCCGTCGGTGGAAGTCGACGAAGCCGCCGCACTGAAGGCCGGGATTATCGCCCGCGATTTGCAGGAGTTCCTTGGGTGCCCCGTCGACGTGGAGTGGGCAAAGGGGAGCGACGACGAGCAAGTTCGCGTCCTTCAAGTCCGGCCGCTCACCGCGATTTCGTTCCGCGCGGTCGAAGGCGTCTGGACGACGGCGAACTTCGTCGAGATCATCCCGGGCACAGTGACGGCGCTGACGGCGTCGATGTCGCTCACCAACGACTACTGCCGCGCGCTGCAGGAGTTCGGTGAACAGATCGGCTTGATCGGCGCCGATGAACGAGCGACCGACGGCCGGCGGCTGTACGGGCGTGCTTATTGGCGAGTGGATCGCATCAAGGAGGCCCTCGCGCGCCTGCCGGAGTTTTGCGAGCGCGACTTCGATACCGGGATCGGTATCCGCCCGACCTACGAGGGCGACGGGCGCACCACCGGGTTCACCTTCACCACGATCGTGCGTGGTTTGCCTGTGCTGATCCGCGCGAAGCGCGTCGCCCGCCGCGAGCACGTCTCGGCGGGCGAATTCCGGCGGCGGTTTCTGGAGGAAGTCGAGCCGGCCGCGCTCGCGCGCGACTGCGACGCGATGAGCGACGCAGATCTCGCCGAGGCCGTCGTCTCGGCGCTCGAACTCCGCTGGCAGGTCAACCGGGTGGCATTGCGCATCAGCTTCATCGCAGACATGGCGCAGGACGAATTGCGGGCCGCGCTTGCGAAGGCCGAGCACCTGAATCCGCCGCCGTCGGAAGCGGCGCTCGTAACCGGGTTGGGTGATTTGGCGACCGGGCGCGCGCTACGCGCGCTTGAGGCGCTCGCCGCCGATCTCCGCGCCAATCCCGCCGTGACGCAGGCGATCTTGTCTGCGAGCGAGCCGTCGGATGTGCGCGCGGCGCTGAGCGCGGTGGAAGGCGGCAGCGAGGTCATGGCGCGAATCGAGCAACTCATCGACGCGTTCGGATACATGGCCGACGCCGACGAGGAACTCGCTTTGCCGCGGTGGGAAGAGGATCCCTCGGTTCCGTTCGCGGCGCTGCAGGGGATCTTGCGCGCGCCAGAGGCTGTCACGCACGCCCGGGCGAACTTCGATTCCGAGCGCGCGCGCGTGCGTGCGGCGATGCCGCGTCTGTCGCGCCGGGGGTTCGACAAGAAGGTGCAGGCCGCGCGCCTGTTCTCGTTCTGGCGGGAGGAGACCCGCGAGCCGCTGTCGCGCGTGAACCGGATCGTTCGTCGCGTGCTCGTTGCCTACGGGCGCAGAATGGCGGCTCAAGGTGTGTTCGCGCGCGAAGACGACGTTTTCCGGCTGACGCGCGATTCGCTGCTCGCACTGGCGCGCGGCAGCCTGAGCACACAAGAAGTGACCCGCGAAATTCGCTCGTCGCGACGCGTGGAGGCTTCCTGGGCGAACTACACCGCGCCGGATGTCATCGGGGTCGAGCAGGCCGCCGAGGTCGAGGATTCCTCGACCGAGGGAATGCGCGGCGTGGCGTGCTCCCCGGGCGTCGCCGAGGGCCCGGTCGTCGTAGTTCGTGATCTCGGCGACCTTGGCAAGGTTAGGGCCGGGGACATCCTCGTGGTTCCCTTCACGAATCCCGGCTGGACCCCGGCATTTGCCTTGGCGGCGGGCCTGGTGACCGAAGAGGGAGGCTTGCTGTCCCACGGGTCCATCGTCGCGCGCGAGCGGGGGTTGCCGGCGGTTTTGCGCGTGAGTCACGCCACCGAGAGGTTGCGCGACGGTCAGCGGGTTCGCGTTGACGGGACCGTCGGAGTGGTCACGGTGCTGGATGAATAAGACAGATCAGGAAGAACATGCACTTTCGGAAGGACTAACCGCGTTCGATAGTGAATCATTTAGACTAGACACTTGTGGGGTCTCTCGAGCCCACCGTCTTCGAGCAGCCGGGAGTGAGGGCCTGGTGCGACGGGTAAACGCATTCCTGCGGGGGTACCGATGAGACGTTTTGCACCGATCGTTTGGCTCGCGATTCTCGCCTTCGTGGTCGCGTCGTGCGGCACGCGAGTTGATCGTGCGGCGTACATGGCCGAGTTGAAGGCCGGTGGAGGTTACGTCGACACCGGCGGGTACGCCGCGGGCGACGACCCAGGTACGGGAGTGGTCGATCCCGGCGCGCCGATTGACTCCGGGTCCGGCGGCGGGCTGAACCCCGGGACCGGTCCCAGCACGGGTCCGTCCGGACAGCCTTCCACGGTGTATCGAGGGCCGAAGGTTTCAACCAAGATCCAGGGCAACGTCGTCACGGTTGGGATGCACGTCCCCGAAACCGGCGCCGCACCGCTGCCTACTAACTACAAGGACACCCTCGACGCCATCGTCAAGTACTTCAACACCGAGGGCAAGGTCTTTGGGCGCACGTTGCGGTTCGTTCTCGAGGACGATGGCTACGATCCCCAGGTCGCCCTGGCGGCGTGTCGCAAGCTCGCCGGCGAGGAGCCGTTGTACGTCATCGGTCACACGATGCCTGCCGGTCAGGAAGTGTGCGCAAGGCTGTTCGAGGATCGCGGTATTCCGTATCTGATGCGCGGCACGTACCCGGAGATCCTCAAGGGCCGGCAACTCTCGTGGTTCGGAACTTGCCCCGACGATATCCAGGGCCGCCTGCTGGCGGACTACGTACTGAAGCACCTGAATGGGGTCGGCAAGAAGGCTGCCGTGGTGTTCCAGGACGACCAGGTTTCTTCCCGTGACAATTTTGTTGCTCGAATCAAGGCCGGCGGCGGCAAGATCGTCCTGGTCGACCAGAGCGTCCCGCGCCAGAGCGACTACGCGGCGACGGTTCAAAAGCTGCAGGACGCGGGTGCGGAGTTCGTCTTGTTGAGCTTGCCGCCCGTGGACGCGATCAAGCTCTCCGTGCAGGCGCAAGGCCAGGGGTATCACCCGACGTGGCTCGGCGGCGGCACCTGGTGGAACTACAACATGGTCTTGGAGTCGGCAGGAATGGCGCTCGATGGTTCCATCGTCCTGTCACCGTGGGCCTCGATCGACTCGGCCGCGACCGACGAGTTCAAACAAGTCATGCGTAAGTACGCCCCGGACATCACCCCGGACGACATCGGGCTGATCATGTGGGGATGGGCGAACCTCGTCCGCGAAGCGATGGTGCAAGCCGGACCACAGCTGTCGAGAGATTCGTTCGTGCGCGCGCTGAACAAGTTGCGGTACTCGAAGCCGTACTGGGTGCCCATCTCGTACACGGCAACCAATCATCGCGGCGCCAACTCGGTTGCGGTGTTCCGTGCCGACGGACAAGCCAAGCGCTGGCGACAGATCAGCGGCTTTGTGACCGGTTTCTGAGGCTGAGTCGTGCTTGACTACCTTGTAATCGGGATCTTCACGGGCGCTGCCTACGGGCTGCTCGCGGTCTCCTTTGTCCTCGTCTACAAGGGCACGAGGATCTTCAACCTAGCGCAGGGGGAGATCGGGGCTTTCGGCCTGTACTTCGCCTGGGTCCTGGTGGAGAGCGGCGTCCCGGTCGCGGTTGCGGCGTTGGCGGGCGTAGCTCTCGCGGCCTTGACCGGTTTGACCATGGAGCGATTGCTGGTTCGTCGCCTGGTGGACAGCACTCCTCTTGCGGCGCTGGCGGCGACGCTGGGCGCCGGACTTACGCTGGCCTACATCGAAAGCATCGTGTGGGGCTGGAATATCAAGACCTTCCCTTCGCCGATCGGTACGTGGCGGTGGGAGGTGGGATCGCTGACGATCACCTCGACGCGTGTCGCGGCGCTTGTTGTGGCGGCGATCGTGGCGTCCGGGCTCGTCGTGTTCCTTCGTCGGACTCGGTTCGGTCTTTCGGTTCAGGCGGCGACGTCGGACCAGGTACTCGCTCGACTGTCGGGTGTGAAGGTCGATCAGGTGCGTTCGTTCGTGTGGGCGCTCGGTGGCGCGCTTGCCGGCGTGGCGGCCATCTTGCTGGCGGCGGTCCTCACGTTCCACCCGCTGTCGACGACCCTGATTCTCGTCCGTGCGCTCACTGCGGCGATGCTCGGCGGTCTGACGAGCCTTCCCGGTGCGTTTGTCGGGGGTCTGGTGATCGGAGTTGCCGAGAGCGTTGTGATCTCGCAGACCGGGGTCGGGGGAATGGTAGACCTCGTCATCTTCATGATCATGCTTGGGGTTTTGATCTTGCGGCCGGGAGGGATCTTCGGTGCGCAAGAAGCTTGAGACTCAAGCGCTGATCGGAGGCGCGCGCATCGGGCCGGTCCTGCTGCTCGGGATCTTGCTGGCCGTCATCTTGACCTTTCCTACCCTTGGCTCTTACTCGCTGTATGTGTTCGCATTGCTGGCAATCCAAGGCATTGCGGTGCTCAGTCTCAACTTGCTCATGGGCTACGCGGGTCAGGTGTCGCTCGGGCAGGCAGCGTTCATCGGGATGGGGGCGTACGGGACGGCACAGTTCGCATCCTGGGGTGTCCCGTTCCCGTTTACGATTGTGTTCAGCGTGGTGACGACCGTCGCCGCCGCCACCCTGGTCGGCCTTCCTTCGTTGCGCATCAAGGGACTGCAACTTGCCGCGACGACGCTTGCGTTCGGGATCATGGCCGAGCAGTTGCTGTTCGCGCGCCCTTGGAGCAAGACCGCCACGGTCGGCATGATCGCGGATCGTCCCGAAGCGATGGCCTCGGACCGAGCCTTCCTCGTCGTTGCGCTTCTCGGTCTTGGGTTGGTCCTGTTGATCGACTCGAGCGTCCGGCGAAGCCGGATCGGCCGTTCGTTCTTCGCGGTTCGCTACCGAGAGGACACGGCGGCCGCGCGCGGCGTCCCGGTCGGCCAGGTCAAGTTGTTGGCGTATGCGATGGCCGGGCTGTACGCGGGCATCGCGGGAGGTCTGTTCGCCTACCTCATTGAGCGGGTCTCGGCCACGCCGTTCAGCGTGTGGAAGTCCCTTTGGTTCGTGGTTGTTATCGTCGTCGGCGGAATTGGCTCATGGAGCGGTGCGCTCGTCGCTGCGATCCTGTTCACAGGCATGACGGAATTGCTTCGTCCGATCGCCGCGTACTCACCCCTGATCGGCGCGGTCTTGCTGATGCTGGCTCCGGTATTGCGACCGCAAGGTCTGGGTTGGATCCTCGAGCGCCCGATTCGGTCCCGGCGCGCTCGCGTCATCGAGGCCGAGGTTATCGAGCGTGAGCCGGTCGATGTCCACGAACTCGTAACCCATAGGCGTCCCGTTCGATTTTCGGTTCCGATGCGGACCCTGCTGTCGCTGCGCGACGTCGAGCTGACGATCGGAGGACTTGAGATTCTGCGGGGTGTGAATCTGGAGATCCGTCGCGGCGAACTGGTCGGGCTGATCGGACCCAATGGAGCCGGCAAGACAACGGTATTCAACTGCGTTTCGGGGTTCCTCAAGCCCACCGCCGGCGAGATCACCTATCGCGGCCGGGACGTGTTGGCCCTTCCACCGCACGCGCGCCCGGATCTCGGCATCATCCGCACCTTCCAACAAGTTGGGATTTGCGCTCCGCTGACGGTGTGGGACAACGTTTTGCTGGGGCAGTACGCGATCCACCCGTATGGAGTGGTATCGGCGCTCGTGCGAACGCCACGTGTCAGGCGCGATGAGAAGGACGCCGCCAAGCGCGCGACGGCGGCGCTGGAAGCGGTCGGCTTGCGCGATCTCGCGGGTGAGCGAGCCGGCTCTCTGCCGCACGCGACGCAGCGCCTCGTGGAAGTCGCAGGCGCGCTCGCCGCCGGACCCGAGATCTTGCTGCTTGACGAGCCGGCCGCCGGAATGGACCCCGAGGAGACCCGATTGCTGGGAGCGCGACTGGCCGCGCTTCGGAAGGATCTCGATTTGACCATGGTCGTCATCGAGCACCACATCCCGATGGTTGCCGACTTGTGCGAGTTCGTCTACGTGCTCGCCGAGGGTCGCGTGATGGCTGAAGGGTCGCCCGCAGAGGTGCAGCGCGACCCCGCAGTGATCGCCACCTACTTGGGCGAGGAGCGGCTGTCGCGCGAGGAGGTTGCCGTCGGTGTCTAGTTTGCTGCGGCTTGAAGGCGTCGTCGCCGGGTACGGTTCGGCGCAGGTCCTCAGCGGGGTCAGCTTTGAGGTCCCTGAGGGCGAGATCGCCGTGATCCTCGGAGCGAACGGCGTCGGGAAGACGACTACCCTGCGCACGATCTCCGGTCTGTTGCGCACTTGGGCGGGAGAGATCGTGTTCGACGGAAAGCCGATCGGCAAGCGCGAGCCCGAGAATGTCGTGCGGCTCGGAATCGCAACCGTTCCCGAACCCCCGGGCGTCTTTCGCGATATGTCCGTGTTCGACAACTTGCGGGTCGGCACGTTCGCCCTGGGTCGCGACCAGAGCAAGGCCGATCGCCGGGTAGCTGAAGTAATGGAGGCCTTCCCGCTGTTGTCTCAGCGGCGGGCGCAATTGGCCGGCAGCCTCTCGGGCGGCGAGCAGAGAGTTTTGGCCGTTGCGCGTGCAATGATGAGCGATCCGCGTCTGTTGCTCGTTGATGAAGTATCGATGGGTTTGTCCCCCACAATGGTGGCAAACGTGTTCCGGATCCTAGACGGATTGCGACGGGATGCAGGAGTCACGGTCTGCATGGTGGAACAGAACATCTCGGCGCTGGATATTGCCGATTGCGCGTACGTGATGGAGAAGGGCCGCGTGGTGCATGAGGCCCGAGGAGAAGAGTTGGCTCGTACTCGCGACGAGGCGGTTCGTGCATACCTCGGCGCTTCGGAGCCGGAGAAGGTCGGGAGGTAGACATGCGCAAGTCACTGGTGTTGCTCGTGGCTGCGGGGATCACCGCGCTGTCCGTGGGATTCCCCGCCGCGACGGTGAAGGTCGCTTCAGTCGAGGCATCCACTGAGGCTGCACCGGCGCGCGCCCGATCCTGGGTCGCGAAGATCGTGGCTCACCAGGCTTCCGGGGAGCAGCACCTGCTGTCCGTCGCCGAGGTCGCATCCGCGGGCGGCAAGGCGCCGACGGCCACCGGTGCGCCTATCACAATCGCGGGGCAGTCCCCAGCGTATGCGAGCGCCGACTCTGCTCACCCGGACAGCATCGGGACGAAGTGGAGTTGGAACGACTCGACCGGCAGCGGCAGTGCCGAAGGGATGTTCGCGGAGGCGCATGTTTCAGGCGACTCGGCTCAGGTCCGCGCGGGGATCGGCTCCGCGGCCGGCAGCGGGTTCGCCGTCTCCAGCAAGACCATGACCTGGGATCAGCAAAAGCAGCTGATGGACAACTGGATCTCGACGATGGATACGATCTTCATCCCGCTGAACGCGCAGATGAAGGCGATCGAGCCCGTCCTGGCTCCTCTGGGGATCATCCCTCCGCACTTTGAGCAGATGGCAGCGCTTGGCTGGGTCGACGTTTTCAAGATGCGCCAGGTTGCGTCCAACTCCGAGACCGCATCGTCGGCGGAGTTCTCGTCGGCGAGATCTTCCGCGTCGATAGGCGAGCTGTCGATGTTCAGTGGGTTCATTCAGGCTCGCGGCGTCTCGACCGAGGCGTTCTCCCAGAGCGCGGCCGGCAACAACGAGCGTCGAGCGACGTCGACGATCAAACTTCTCAAGATCGCGGGCGTTCCGGTTGTCGCCGACAGTGACGGGTTCCGCGTTGCGCGCAACGACCAGGTGTCGCGGGTACTGCTGCAACCCGGGCTGGACGTCCTGATGGGGGCGCTGGAATCGGCCGGTGTCACCCTGCGGGTTGCCGATTCGCTGGGGGAGGGAGACCTGCGTGAATCCGCGGCCATCCAACTCGACATCACGTCCCCGCAAGGGTCTCTAAGTTTCTCGGTCGGCTTCGCCGAAGCGAGCGCGAAGTCGGTCGGCGCCGTCGCGTGGAACGATTCGTCGGACGACAAGGCACCGCGAGTGCCCGTCACCTCAGACCAGGGTGGCGCCTTCGACCAGGGAGGCGCCTTCGACCCGGTTGATACCTCCGACTCAGGGGCGTCGGTTGACCTCGCTTCGGGTCCCGCGCCGACCACAGATGCAAGCGGGACTTCTCGCCGGTATGGCCCTCCTCGGACCGCCGTTCTTCCGATTGAGGCCGTTCGGTCTCTGCGCACTTCGTACTTGCTGCTGTTCGTTGTCGGCGGACTTCTCGGAGCTACGATCATGCCTTTGCTGGCGCGCGCTCCGTCCGCCCCGGTGTCCCGAAGAAGGGGGAGAAACTGATGCTGGAAGGCCGTTACCGCGTCACTGCCGGGTTCGGTCTGGTGTTCGCCGGGGTGATAGTCGCCGTTGCGGGGTATCTCGGGGTCAGCGCCGAGACACAGGTTGCGTTTCAGTTGCCGTACTTCGCCAGCGCCGGCGTCGGGGGGCTCATGCTTCTCGGTTTTGGGTCGGCGATGCTACTGAGCGCCCAACTCGAGCGTGACACCGACCGCGTCGACCAGTTGGAGGAGGCGGTCCGACAACTGGCGAACGAAGTTGCCCGCTTAGCCGATGATCTGACTCCGCGGCGGGGGACTGTATTGAACTCGTCGCTTGCGGAGGAGGACGTTAACGGTGGCGCGCGCCCTGTTAGGAAGGTGCGCCAAGCGTCCGTGCGGTAGTCGGTCGGTTTTGCCCGTCGGCAAGTCTTCGCGACGCGGGTTGGGCGGGTTGTGAATCAAAGCAGTTGATTGAGTCGTCAAGCGCAGTGCGTGACCAGTCGAGAGCCGGGACGGTGCTGTGAAGCAGGAGCCTAAGCACATATCTGCGACAAACCGAGGGCTCGCCGATCCGAAGGATCGGCTGTTTGTGGTCGCGCTCGTCGTCCAACTCCTCGTATCGACCGTGCTCGGTGCCGCCATCGTGGGGGCGGTGAACCGAGCCGGGGACGCTCCCGTTCAGGTCGTCCATGAGTTGCCGAGCCAGAGCGTCCAGCCTTCGGTTCAGCCCACCGGGTCATCGGGATCCAGGACGATGACCACGGTCCTCGGCGGCCGGAAGGTGACCACGGACCAAACGGTCGGGGTCAGCGCCGGCGAGATCAAGATAGGTGGCTTGTTCACTCTGTCCGGCCCGGGTGACGGGACGGTCGCACTGCACGCGGTTCAGGCCTACTTCAACATGGTCAATGCGACCGGCGGAGTTCACGGTCGCAAGCTTCGCTACGTTACGCGGGACGACAAGTTCGACCCATCCATCGGCTTCGCCGCGACGAAGGACCTTGCGGAGAACCAGAAGGTCTTCGCGATGGCCTCGTGGGTAGCGCCCAACAGCGAGAACGACCAGACAATCAAGTACCTCACCGATCGCGGGATCCCCCTTGTGGGGAACTTCGGGCAGCCGGCGGAGTACAAGAGCCGGATTTCATACCCGTTTTCCGCCAACTGGACCGTGTCTCCGCGGCTTGTCGTTCGACACCTCGCGAAGGTGTTGGGAATGAAGAAGATCGCGCTCGTGTGGGTCCACTTGACGAATGAGATCGACGGGATCGTCACCTCCAGCGCGAATGACGAGGCGGCGAAGTGGGGCGCCAAGATCGTCTACACCGAAGCCGCCGACGTCGCCAAGCCCGTTTACGACGACACTGTCGTCAACGCCCAAGGCAACGGCGCGGACGGTATGGGCACGATCCTTGATGCGTTCTCGGCCTCGCGTTACTGGCAGAGTTTTGCCCGCGGTTCGTGGCGCCCGCCACAGGTCGGATACGCGTTCGCCATGGATCCCCAGCCGACTCAGGTGATTCCGTCCGGGTACGAAGAGGTCTATGGGATTCAGGAAATGGAACTGCCCGGCAATCAGACGCCGCCGGTCGCGGAGTACTTGGCGAAGATGAAGAAGTACTACCCCGGCGACATGGACAAGTTGAGCTGGGGTTCGGAGCTGACGTGGCTGGGGGCCAAGATGCTCGTCGCCGGTCTTGAGCGCGCCGGACCGAACCCGACGCGCGAGGGTTTGCTCGCGGCGTTCGACTCGATGACCGATTTCGATTCCGGGTTCGCTCCCCCCTACACCATCCGGCCGGGGAACCACGACTTCATCAACTGCATGAAGGCCGCCAAGCTCACCAGCACGCGGACCTGGGTGCAGTCCTCAGACTGGTTCTGTGTCTGAGATGGGCGCTCTCGCTCCGCTGATTGTCGCCGGGATCGTTCTGGGGTCGATGTACGCGCTCGCATCGCTCGGGCTCGTACTTATCTACCGCACGTCCGGGGTCGTCAACTTCGCGCAAGGTGCGATGGGCATGTTCGGCACCTTCGTTGCGTGGCAGATGATCGTGCAGTGGGGATGGCCCAAGCCGATCGGCGTGGTGCTGGCCGTCGCCTTCGGGGCGGTGATGGGGTACGTCGTCGAGCGCTTTACGATCCGCCCGTTGCGGGGACCGCTGCCTCGGGTCGTGGTGACGCTCGGCTGGCTGCTGATGCTGCAAGCAGGTGCGGGGTTGCTGTGGGGCTTCAGCGGATTTCACGACCAGATCATCCTCTTCCCGATTCGAGGCATCGAGATCGCGGGCTTTGCGGTCGGCATCGACCAGATGATCCTGATCGCCATTACTGCCGCGCTGGCCGGTGGAATCGCGCTGGCGCTGAAGAAGACGTCCTTCGGGATCACGCTTCGTGCGGTTTCCGACGACATCGACTCCGCGCGGTTATTGGGTTTGCGCGCAACGCGAATCACTGCCGGGACGTGGATGATCGGTGGCGCCCTCGCGACGCTGGCCGGCATTCTGCTCTCGCCGTCTCAACCGCTGGACACGGTCCAGATGACATTGCTCATCACTCAGGCATATGCCGCGGCGATGGTCGGGCGCCTGGTGAGCCTGCCGCTCACGTTTGCCGGCGCGATGGTGCTCGGGGTGCTGCAAAACGTCGTCCCCCGATACTGGACTGCGATCGGCACGCGCGAGTTTCTCGCCGTCGTGCTGATGATTGTCGTGCTGTGGGTTTCGCGGCGCGAGAGTCTTGCATCAAAGTTCGGCGGCGGTTGGGATCTCCTGGGCGCGCGCGCGGCCGGCCCGGGAAGAATCCTTCCGTGGGGAAGTCCTCCTTCGCATGCGGCGCGGCGAAACTTGCGTACCGCTGCGGGCGCTGCCGCAGTCGCCGCCGTTCTGATTTTCGTAGCCGTCGCGTCCTCGTCGTGGAGCACGACGATCGCCTTCGCCGCGACTTTTGCCCTGGGAGCTTTGTCGGTCGTCATTCTGACCGGGTACGTCGGGCAGGTGTCGCTCGCGCAGGCCGCATTCATGGGGTTCGGAGCATTCGTCACGGGCAAGCTCGTCGTGCAAGTGGGGATGTCGTTTTGGATCGCAATGCCGCTGGCCGCGCTCGCGACTGCGATGCTGGGTGTCGTCGTGGGCTTGCCCTCGCTGCGCGCGCGCGGGCTGCACCTGGCCGTCGTGACGCTGGCGATGGGTGTTGCCTTCGACAAGTTCGTGTTTAACCGCGTCGAGCTTGTCGGGAAAGGTGGATCCTGGACGTTCGACCGGCCCTCCTTGTTCGGCATCGACTTGTCCTCGGATCGCGCCTGGGTCGTCGTATGCATCGCTTTCCTTCTGCTGTTCATGTGGGGAGCGGCGAACCTGCGCAACTCCAAGACCGGCAAGCTTCTGTCGGCGGTGCAGGGGAGCGAACTGGCGACCAGCGCACTCGGGTGGCCGGTCGCGCGCCTAAAGCTTCTCGGGTTTGCCGTTTCGGCATTCGTCGCAGGGTGCGCAGGAGCGCTTGTCGCTGCGACGTTCGAGGGTGCTTCGGCGATTCCGTTCGATTTTCGTCAGTCGATCGCACTCATTGCCATCACGACCATTGCCGGGATCCGTTCGATTCCGGCGGTCGCGGTCGCCGGGGCGTTCCGGTTCGTTCTGCCTCGCGTCCTGGGCGGCAGCGGAGGCATGGACGACCTCATGACGGGGTTCGTGCTCATTCTTCAGGTCCTGCTGTTGCCGGGCGGAGTCGCCGGTGCCGTGCTGCGCCTCGAAAGTGCATTCTGGGGAGTGTGGCCGAGTCGCCGGACGATGGGCGAGGAAGCTGCGGAGGTGACGCTTGGCGCTGCTTGAGGTCGCCGGCGTCGGCAAGCGCTTCGGAGGGCTGCAAGCCCTGCGGGACGTGTCGATGACGGTCAATCGCGGCGAGATCGTCGGTTTGATCGGGCCGAACGGCGCGGGAAAGACGACGCTGTTCAACTGCATCTCAGGACTGCTCCCCCCGACCGAGGGGTGCGTCGTCTTCGACGGCGTCGACATCACCGCGTGGCCGGTTCACACGCGCGCGCGCGCCGGCATCGCGCGGACGTTCCAGCTCGTGCAGACGCTGTCCGCGATGACCGTGCGGGACAACCTTGCAGTCGCCGCGCACACGCGCACGGCAGGCAATGTCGTCGCCGACGTACTGCGGTTGCCCTCCGGCCTCCGGGCCGGACGAGAGGCGAACGAACGAGCGCGCGTAGCCGCAGCCTTTATCGGGATCGAACATCTGCTGGACACGATCGCCGGCGATCTGCCTTTCGGAATGCAGCGGCAGGTCGAGCTTGCGCGCGCGCTGTGTTTGCGCCCGCACCTGTTGCTGCTCGACGAGGCTGCGTCGGGGATGGACTCGAAGGAGACTGCTGAGTTCGCGGAGATCGTGATGCGCGCGCGCGACGCGTTCCGCATGTCGATCTTGTGGATCGAGCACGACGTCCCGTTGATTCGTGATGTGTGCGACTACACCTACGTGTTGGACTTCGGAGAGATGCTTGCCGAAGGAACGGCGGACGAAGTGACTCAGGACCCGCGAGTTCGAGAGGCGTATACCGGTTCTCCAATCGAAGAGCCGACGGGACAAGCCGACACGGAAACCGCACTGCTCGCGCAGCCGAAGAAGAAGGCGCGTGTGCGATCCGGACCGAAGGAGCGTGTGCGCGCGTGAGCGAGCCGCTGCTTCGCCTCCAAGATGTCCGCGTCTGGTACGGCCGCGTTCCCGCTCTCTTCGGAGTCAGCCTCGAAGTGGCTCCCGGGGAGGTTGTCGCCTTGCTTGGGCCGAACGGTGCCGGAAAGAGCACGACGTTGCGCGCGATTTCCGGTGTTGTGCGACCGGTGGGCTTGGTCGAGTTCGACGGCCGTCAGATCGATGGGCGCTCACCCGACACGATCGCGCGCCTCGGCATTGCGCAGGTCCCTGAAGGACGCGGCCTGTTCCCGTCGCTCACGGTCATGGAGAACTTGCAGATCGGCGGCTACGTAGCGCCTCGCGGCACCGACGTTGCCGCCGAGATCGAGCGAGCGCTTTCCCTGTTTCCGGTTCTCGGCGCGCGCGCGCGCCAGCCGGCCGGCACTTTGTCGGGAGGTGAGCAGCAGATGCTCGCGATCGGGCGCGCGCTGATTTCGCGTCCAAGGTTGCTTCTGATCGATGAGCTTTCGCTCGGTCTTGCTCCCACCATCGTCGCGGGTCTCTTCTCGTTGATTCCGGAGATCGCGGCATCCGGGACGGCCGTTCTGCTGGTAGAGCAGTTCGTGGGACACGCGTTGAACGTCGCGTCCCGGGCGTACGTGCTCGAGAAGGGCGGGGTTTCGTGGGCGGGTCCGGCCGCTACGCTCGCCGATCGACGGGAGTTCGTCGAGGCTTCGTACCTGGGCAACGGACGCTCCGACCGGCGCGCGCGAAGAAGCGGTGCGACCCCGTTCGTCGAACAGGTAGCCGTCGACGTGCCCGTCGCCCAATTGCGCGCGCTTCAGCGGGAAGCGGCCGCCGGCGGAATTACCGTGGAGAGGATTCTCGCGGATCGGTTGCGGACTCCGGGAGGTGCGTCATGAGATTCAGGACGGCGATTGCGGCTGCGGCGTTCGCGACTTCCGCCGTTGCTTTCCCGATCGCAGGCACCGGAGCACACGCCGCCGAGGCTCCCGATGGCGTGTACGGAGCAACTGCCGTCGGCTCCGGTCTGTCGGTGTTCGTGGACAGCGACGCGACCGGCGGGGCTTTCTACGCCGCCAACGCCGCGTTCCCATTTGCTGAGGCCACCGTCGAGACGGGCTCGGTGAGTGAGGGGATCGCCTCCTACGCGTACGATCGCAACGCGGTCACCGGGTTGTACTCGGTCGGCTCGGCCACATTCCAGGCCAACGGTGGTCCCGCGTTCCCGGACATCCCGAACACCGCATCGGCTCGCTATCCGGCCGCTAAGCACTCGCAGGCGGATCTTGGAGAGGAGGCGGCGGTTGGTCCCGCGCTGGTGCGGGTGGCCCGAGCAACCGCCGACGTCAGCGCGGTGGAAGCCGCGGCCGACGCGCGCGCGGCTTCGTTCGACCTCCCCGATACCTTCTCGGCGTCGGTTCTGGAATCGCATTCGACTGCGGAAGCCCTCTCTCAAGGCTCCGGGGCGCACGCGGTTTCCCGCGTGCGGGATATTTCCATCTCGGCAGGACTTGTTCGCATCGGCGAGGTCTATTCCGAGGCGCATGCGGTCGTGGACGGCTCGATGCGCACTGCGCGCACGGTGTTCCGCGTGATCGATGCATCGGTGGGAGGCGTTCCCGTCACGATCGGCACAGATGGTGTGCGCGCGGCAGGCAATACCGATGGGGTTTCGGAAGGCGAACTCGAGCAGTTGAACCTTGCGCTTGCGCAGAACCTTACGTCCAACGGCATTGAGATCGCGATGGTGTCGGGACGCGAGTCAGAGGAAGCCGGCGCGTCGGCGCGCGCCGCCGGACTAAGCATTCAGATCCGCTGGCCGGCGGCCGCCGGAGCTCCCGGATCGACGGCGTTGGTGATGGTTGGGCGCGCGTCGGCCGACGCTTCGTTCTCGCCGCCTCCGCCGCCGCCTCCGCCGCCGCCTCCGCCGGTGATCGACGACCGACGAGTCGTCACGACGGTCTTCTACGACGCTCCGCCGCTCGTTCCGCCCGTTTCCGAGGCTGCTCCACCTCCACCCCTTATGGTCGGAGCACGTCGCCTTCCGCCTGTTCCGCTGTTGTTCGGGCTCTGGCAGGTCTCGACGTTCGGGTGGGTCGCCATTGCGTGGTGGCGTCGGCGCGTTCCCAAGGGAGGGCTTGCGTGAGCTTTCGCGGTCGCTTGGACCCTGAGCCGCAATCGTGTGGCGGATGCGGGATTCCGTTCCGCGCGGAGTACACGCGCGGGCACTGTCCGGTGTGCGATTGGGCGGCTCCTTCGGATGACATCGCAGCGCGATTGCCCGCACGGCTCCAGGGTCCCGTTCGCATGATCAGGCAACGATGGGCGGTGGTTCTACTCGGGGTCGCCGTGGCGGGAAACATCGCGGTCCTGGTCGTGGTGTCGGTGGCTACCGGGTCACGCTGAGGGTGAAGGGCGAGGTTCGCTGAGAACGTCTGACGGTCCGCGCGCGCGGAAGGAGAATGACAATGCCGGCAATTCCTAGGGTTTCCCCGCTGTATCCGGACCCGCCGTACTTGTACGAGGGGTCGAGGATGGCCGTCGCGATGTACCGGATTCCCCCCGAGAGCGCGCAGGCGCTTTTGCCTCAAGGCATGCAGTTCGGCGGTCTCGAAGCCTGTCTGGCCATCTTCGCCGACTACCAGACCTCGACGGTCGGGGCCTACCACGAGGTCGTCTTCCTGGTGTCGGCCGAGTACGAAGGCGTTCACGGGTTCTTCTGCCCGTTCATCTACGTCACGACCGACGCGACCCTTGCCTCGGGACGAGAGATCTGGGGGTTCCCAAAGAAGATCGCCAAGATCTCGGTGGACAAGAAGGGTGACTCGGTCTCGGCGTCGATCACGCGCGCGGGAGCCTCAATCGAGCTGCGCGCGTCGGTGACCAACTCCGCCGACCCGGCGATGGTGTCGGCCCTTACCGCCATGCCGACGTTCAACGAGAAGATCATCCCCTCGGCCGACGGCCTGGGAGTCGACGTGAGCGCGATCACATCGACCTCGATGACCCTAACTCCGTCCGTCGCGCTGGCGGGTCCGGGAACCATCAAGATCTCAGGCGGGCCTCAGGATGCGTGGGATCTGCTTATCCCTGAGGGGGACGTTAACGACGTCGCGGCCTTCTGGGTGGAAGCCGATGCCGTGCTCCCAGCGGCCACCGTCGTCGGTAAGGCCGTCTTGCGGTAGTTTGCGGGTGGGCCGGGAACTAGGGGACTAGCCCGATAGGGCTAGGAATACGAGACATACCTTCCAGTCCGGAACCGCATCGGTTGACCGCCTTAGGAAGAGCCCTCAACATATGAACTGCTTGTGAACGCGATCACAATTCATACTCGTGTGGGCGAGTTATCGGGTCGGTAGCGGCCGGCCCGGCGGAAAGAGAGGCTGTTAATGAAGCTCAGCAAGATCATGGCTGCGCCGCTTGCTGCGGCCATCCTCGGGGGACTCCTAGTTGCGGCACCGACCTTGTCCAGGGCGGCGGACAGCTCCTGTGCAACGAGCTGCCACAACAACCCATCCAGCAGTGCTCCTCAGATCATCAAGCCGGTCACGGTTCAGAGCGCGCGGGACTGGCTGTCGACGGCGGGGCAGGGCAGCGGCAAGTGGACCGAGCGCGGCACGCACTCGGTTGATCAGCTCGCCGACTGCGGCCAGTGCCACGTTTCCATCCCGGGCGCCCCTAGCCACACAGGCACGGCCGGAGCCCAGAAGACGTTCGACTATCCCGCCGGAGCCGACCCGACGACGCCGGGGGCGGACTGTGCGACCGCGTGCCACAAGTGGGTGCCGAAGAACACGGAGGTTACGTCCCACGGGTTCCCCGGAACCGACGGCGTGGATCGTACTTACCAAGTGCTCGTGAACCCGGCGGACTTGCTCGCGCTTCCCAAGATCGGAAGCGATCCGGCGACCCCGACCAAGCACTCCGTGAACTTCGGAAAGAACGGGTGCGCAAACTGTCATGACGCGAAGCAGCACGGCGTCATCACCGAGTGCATCTCGTGCCACGCGTTTGGGGCAGGCTCCGCGGACTCCGCGGCGGCGTTGCCGGGCAAGATCAACCCGGATGACCCGAATGGATCTGCGGATTCAGCTGCGTTTGGAGTGCTTACGCTGAACATGCACGCCACACACATCCCCTTCCTGGCCGCCGAGCAGCCGGCTAACGACCCCAGCAGCCAGGGTCAGGCTCCGTGTTCGTACTGCCACGGGCCGGAGGGCAACGCGAAGCGGTCGTGCTGGAACTGCCATGTGTCGGGCCACAACCCGAGTGGCATTTACTTCAAGCCGGCGTAGCGGTATCGATAGCGATTCTCTAAGCAATCATCGAACCCCCCGAATTCCGGGGGGTTCGATCTTGTTCGCGGGGTGTGGGGTTTGTGCGTCGCGTTAGGACGCGGCGTGGTTGCCTGCTTCCTGCAGCTTCCGGTCGAGGCGGCGTTTCATCATGAAGCCGAACAAGGCGGCCAGGGGCAGCAGGATGACGACCTTCAACGCGAGTGGCCACGGCTGGCGCAGCAAGATGAAGATCCACGGGGCCATGGCCGCGGTCCCTCCTGCTACCGCCCAGGACAGAGCTTCGGTTTTGCGGTGCTGTCGCAAGCGACGGAAGGCCACGCCGAAAAACAACACCTGCAGCGGCCAGCGAGCGATGTAGATGGCTCCGGCGATGCCGAGCGTCTCGGCGTTCATGCGCGCGCCATCGCAGGATCAGCCAGCAGGCCGAGGGGCGCGCCCTTCGCCGCCGCGCGCTCGTCTAGGAATAGCGCGATACGACTAAGGGAGGGCACGACGAACATCCACCATTCGACGAGCCATAGTGGGACTCCGAACAAGACGCCCTCCCGGTAGACGTACAGTCCGGATGCGATCAAGCGGCCTTCCACCCATGGGCCGATGGTAACCGCCGTGAGGATGAGTGCTACTTCGCCGATGACCGGTCGAACCAGGCCATAGCGTACGAGGAGAACCAATCCGCCCGCCAGTGCGGCCCGTCCCGGGTTGTCGGCGAACAAGAGGAAGGAGGTCTTGAGGGCGAGCGCGGTGGCGACGTCGAGTAGCAGGACCCGGCCACCTTCGAACCGTCCCGCTGACGGCAGGCGGGTGCGCAGCGGTGCCAGGGCGCAGAAGGACCTCATGAACAAGAAGATGTGTCCCCAAGCAAGAATCATCCACCCCGGGATGTCCAGCGGGAGGAAGTCGGTTGCCGTGTAGGCGTAGATACCTCGGGAAACCGTGATCATGTCGCTTCCGCCGCCCAGGATGATTCCGGCGGCCAGAACCCAGGTGTCGCGCGCGCGCGGAAGGAATATGAGCCGCAAGGCGAGCGCGCCGACGACCCACGCCCACATGAGCCAGGGCTTCTCGGCGTTTCCCATCGCGATCGGGATGTAGGGCGCGGCAAGAAGCGCAGCCTCCGCGACGATGCGCGGTCCCGGAGACAAGCTCAACCCCCGCATGTTTGCTCCTATCGTTTGACCAGGAAACGCCACAGGCTGGACGCCACCCAGCGTTGGCGTGTCGGGTGGCGCGTCAGTCGGACGAACGCGTCGGCGACGTAGTGCTGCATCCAGTTGCACTCGCCCCCGCACTGGGACGGGCCGCTCCCGTGGAACGTAGTGGGTTCGATGAGGGAGCGGCCCTTGCCCCAGACGTCGTCCAGGGTCGCGTGTTCCAGAACGGGGACGTGCACGGACGGAACGTTTACGGCGGGCTTGCACGGCCATTCGACTTTGCCTTCGGGGCTCACGTGAGAAAACGCCGTGGGCAGGCAGTCAATCGGCTCACCGAACAGCACTCGCTCGAGTAACTCGGGGGCCCCGACGATCTTGGCTCCCCGGCGCGACCGCTCGATCAGGTCCTTGGCGAACGGGGTGTAGGCGGGGTCGCAAGCCAGTTCGTCGCTCAGGCCGGCGCCGGCATTCAGCGGGGCGAAAGCGAACCAGCAGTCGAGTTTCTCGCAGAACTCAAGGACGTCTCGCGCGTCGTCGACGCGGCCCGGTTGGATCACCGTGTTCAGGAACATCTTGAAGCCTGCGATCTTGGACAGCTTGGCGAGTGCCAAGATGTTCACGATGACCTCTTCGGGGTGCGGGTAGTCGTACATCTCGGCGAGCACGTTGGGATCCAGCGAATCCAAGCTGACGATGATGACGTCCATGTGGCTTAGCCACTCGGCCCATGCCGGCTGCAGCAGCAGATGGTGGAACCGGCTGCCGTTGGTGTTGATCATCAACGGCCAGTAGTTCAGACGCCGAGCCTCCGCCGTGAGGGTCGGTAGGTCTGGACGAAGCGTCGGCTCGCCTCCGCAGAAGTAGAGGGCGCTTGTCCCGGTGCGCATGATTCGCAGGAGCGCCTTGCCGCGCTCGGTGTCCAGCGCGCCCCGGTTGGGAAGGTCCGGGTACTTCTCGCCGCGGTGGTTGTCGCAATAGCCGCAGGCGAAGTTGCACGCGTTGAGCATCGTCCAGATGTAGAAGAGCGGACGGATCGCTTCGTTCCCCGCGCGCAAGCGCCGGCGGTTGATCCGCATGTTGGCCGCGAACGTGGCGAGCGATCGAAGGCGGCGATTGATCTCGGCGGCGCGCGGGCGCGCGGGGATCATCGGGGCGACGCCGGCGGCCAGCCGGTCGGCGGCTTCGTGCAGCGCCGGCCAGTCCAGGGTCTGGCTTCCGGCGTTTGTTCTTGGAGTGCGTTTGACCATCTATCCCGCTCCCGCGCGCGACCGGTCGGTCGGATGTCGTGTATGTATTACATATACGACATCCTGGTCAAGGGAGTTCCTGGGAAAGGCTCGATTGTTGGGGTATTCCTAATGGCGGGCGTCGGGTCCGGGATCCCCGCCGCCGAGGTACCGAGTGATGTGACCCACGAGCGCCGGCATCATCCCCGGCCCTATCTCGGCGCTGAGTTCGCGAAGCGCGTTGCGGTTGAGAGTCGAGATCTTCGCCAGCGCGGCCTTTCCGGCCGGGGTGAGGCGTACGAACGCCGGACCGTTGCGCGCGGGCCGCTTCACGGCAACGAGGCCCTTGTCCCTGAGGCGTCCGACCAACTGGGCAGCCGTCGCGTTGTCGGCGAGAAGGTACCGGCGCAGCATCTGAAGCGGCACCCATCCGTCCTTCGGCGCCGACGGTGCACCCTTGATGAACAGCAAGGCTTTGTGCTGGCGTTCGGTAACGTCCACTTCACCCGCCGAGTGAGACTCCAGCCGCAGGATTCGAAGGAGCAGGTGGTTGAGAAGTGCGTTCAACTGCCACCAGTCCGACTCGGCAGTAACCGACGCCCAGAGCGGGTCGGTTGGATCTTCAGGGCCGGTTGCGGAGCCAGTCACGCGCGTATCGTACTGCGGCCGTCAGAGGTGATTGACGAACCAGTCAATCGCCAGGTCGGCTACACGTTCCAGTGCGCCGGGCTCCTCGAACAAGTGCGTCGCCCCATCGACTACCTCAATCGAGCTTTCGGCGGGGATCCTGTCCAGGGCCTCGCGGTTGAGTGCGAGCACTGCCGGGTCGTTGCCCCCGACGATGAGCAACACGGGGCAGTGCACGTCTGCGAGCGCGCGCCCGGCTAGGTCGGGTCGTCCGCCGCGGGACACCACGGCGCGCGTCGGGGTGGATGCAGACGCGATGAGCGCAGCGGCAGCTCCGGTGCTCGCTCCGAAGATCCCGATGCTCAGTCCCGCGCACTGCGGCTGCGCTGCGGCCCACATCACCGCGTCGGCCACGCGGCCGGCCAGCAACGGGATGTCGAAGCGGAACTCGGTGGTCTCCCGGTCAACGTGCTCCTCTTTCGCGGTCAGCAGGTCCATCAGAAGTGTGCCCAGCCCGGCCGACTGCACTCGCTGCGCCACGAAGACATTTCGCGGACTGAAACGACTGCTGCCGCTGCCGTGCGCGAACAGCACTATCCCGTGGGTAGCCTCGGGGAAGGCGAGCACACCTTCCAGGACGACCTTGCCCGCCGGTATTTCGACACGGCGTTCTTCGGTTCTCACTGCTCGACGCTAGCGCGCGCGCACGCGGAAATCGAGGGCGGATCCAATGGGACGCATCGGGCTCATCCGGCGTTCGGGGCGCAAGGGATACAGGGGGCGAGTCGGCGCGCGCGGCAGGGACTCGGGCTGCGGCAACGAACAAGGGAAGTGTGAGGCGACTCGTACTTCTTGCGAGCGCGGTGCTGGCATGTGCCGCCGTGCTTCCGGCGCGCGCGGCCGGAGAGCAGACCGGGACCGTGCAACTGGCGGTCAGGACCCCTTCGATCGCTCGGACTCTGTACGTCGCGACGGGGGCGAACGACGAGCTAACCGGTTACGTCTTCGCGGTGTCACCGGCCGCGAAGGGCAAGACCTACACGCTGACTCGCACCAAAGGCGCGACGGGGCTTGAGGATCTCGACATCTACTTCTACGCAGACATATCCGGGACGGGGGACCCTTGCCTCTTCACAACGGTTAGCGACGACGGGGAAACCCAGACCGGCGTGATTTGCCCGGACGTCAAGACGCCGAAGTGGGCCGTTGTGTGGCTGAACGCCGGCGCCGCCGCGCAGTTCGCCTTCTCCTACTCCTGAGACGCCTGCGGTTGCCTCGCATTCGGAACGTTTCCTAGACTTGGTCGAATTCTGCCGAATGCCGGCGGAGCGGACATGCTGATGAAGGGGAAAGCTATGCGGCGCGCGACCGTCATGCTGTTTATCGCCGGCTTCTTGATGTCCTTGATGCCCGCCCAGGCTGTCTCGCCGCTGTTGGCCGGTGCGGTGGCCTCAGACAACATCGACTTCGTAGCCAACATCCCCGACGCGCCGGCGATCGGCGCGCGCATCATCGGCAACCTGATGTACGTGACAGGATCGCAAGGTGTTCGGATCTACGACATCAGCAAAGGCCTCCCAATTCTGCAGGGCGCACTTGAGTTGCCGCATTTCGAGAACGAAGACGTCGACACCAACGGCAAGATCTTGCTGATCGCCGCCGATCACGCGTTCAGCTTCCCCACCAACGTGTTGTACGTGATCGACGTGTCGAACCCCCTTGTGCCGATGCTTCTTTCAGCGACCACCACCGCGTCCGGGCACACAGCAGCTTGCATTCTCGACTGTCGCTACGCGTGGCTCTCTGGGGCGTCTGCTCCGGGGATCGAGGTTATCGATCTGGCCGATCCGACGCGCCCGCGCCGTCTCGGCAGGTTCGGCCCGGCTTCGCACGCCGTGAGCGTGGATCCTACGGGAATCGCGTGGGTTTCGGCCTGGGACGGGCTCTACGCGTACGACCTCAATGGGTATGACCCCGAAGTGAACCCCGAGCCCAAGCCGCTCGGATTGAACGGGTGGATGGACCGCGAGAGCGGGTTCCACAACAAGTTCATCATTCACAACACGATGCGGCCGTACGCAGACCTGCCGACGCCTGCACAGTTGGCCGACAACAAGTTGGACAAGGGCGAACTCGTCGTGGTCACCGAAGAGAACTGGACCGCCGCGACCAACGGGATGTGCAAGGACGACGGTCAGTTCCAGACGGGTTGGTACCGGACGGTCGATGGCGTCGCGCGGGTCGACAAACTCGGTGCGTTCTCGATCGGGACGGGCACGATTTCCGAGGCCAAGAAGCCCGCCGCGCTTGTCGCTTGCTCGTCGCACTTCTTCGACTACAAGGACGAAATTGTCGTTGACGGCTGGTACGAGCAGGGCTTGCGCCTCCTCGACGTCTCGGATCCCTTAGACATCCGTCAGGTCGGTTACTACATGCCGGCGGTGACCGAGGTTTGGGCGGCGAAGTTCAACGTGGTCGGCGCAGAAACCTACATCTACACGTTCGACGCGGCGCGCGGGATCGACGTACTGAAGTTCACGGGTGCCGCGGGCGATCCGGCGGCGCTTGCGCCCCGGTTCAACACGATGACGGGCAGATTCAGCAGGCCCACGCGTGACTGGGGGTACTTGTGCCGGCTTCACGGGCTCGGTCCGCCGGACGTCGCGGTGCAGAAGTAGCCGTCAGATCCAGCAGAAGTACTTCACGCGGTCGACCACCGAGCAGTCGCTTGTGAACCACATTCGTCCATGCCAGCCCCAGACGCCGTCGTAGGAGATCGGGATTCCCGCGACCACGGGGTAGAAGTAGGCGAAGGCCGCCAGGGCGAACGCTACGTACAGGAACACGACGTAGCGGGTGACAGGGAAGCGAGCGGCTAGACGTCGACAGGTGTGGACTGCGGTCAGGACCACGAACGGCACCAGCGGCGTGGCATAGAACAGGAACACCGGCCGATCCACGAGATCGGCCGCGACGTACGGTAGCCATCCGGCCGCGAACATCGCGAGCAAGAGCGGGGCGACGCGGTCCCTGCGCCATAGCGTCCACCAGACCAGCAGGGGTAGTCCCAGGAAGAACGCGCTCCACCAAATCACCGGGTTCGGCAGGCCGAGAACCTCGCTCGCTCGCTGATCGCGTCCAGAGCCGGAGGACTCGTAGAAGTGCGCGACCGGCCGGCCGATCCACGGCCAGCTGTAGCCGTTGCCGAAGTAAGGGTGGGCTGGTTTCATCTTCGGGCTCGGGGTGGGCTGGTCGGTTGATTCCTCGTACTTGGCGAGGTTCCGATGGAAGTCGAAGATCTCGGCCTGGTAGCAGCCCCACTTCGCGACGGTTCCCTTCACCTCGACGCAGCGCGGCGGGCTGTAGCGGTGGGAGTCGAGCAGCCACGGGGTGTAGGTCGCGAAATACAACAGCAACGGTAGGACGCCGAACACGCCGGCGAACTTCCCGGCGCGCGCGAGCAGCCGTCGCCGTTCTGCCATCCGCATCTTGCCCAGTTCCCACCCGAGGCTGAACAAGCCGGCCATTGCGATGAACGGCAGGACCGACCACTTCGTGGCGAGGGCGAACCCGAACGATGTCGCCGCTCCGACTCGCCACCACCGGTACCGGTGGTGATCCGGAGACGCTCGGTCGCGATCCTCCAGAAGCAGCCATGTGCCGAGCAGGACGAAGAACGCCGCGTAGATGTCGAGCATGGCGATGCGCGACTGCGCGAGCCACAGACCGTCGATCGCTAGGAACGCCGCGGCAAGGGCCGACCACCAGGGCGAGTCCCAAAGGCGGCGCGCGATTGCGTAGATGATCAGACTGGACAGAGTCCCCAGCAGCGCGCCGGCGAAGCGCCATCCGAATGGTCTGTCGCCGAAGATTTTGATTCCCGCCGCCATGAACCACTTGCCCACCGGCGGGTGAACCACGAACGCACCGTCGTCGGACGTCGGAACACGCGTGTCGCTGTCGGTTCCAAACCGAACCACGTCGCGCGCGTCGGGAACGTAGTGGACCTCGTCGAGTGGGATCAGCGCGTAGCACTGTGCGCCGAGCGGCGGGCGTTTCTCGCATTCCTCGTTGTCGGCAGGCAGCGGTGCGCCGGGGACGGACAGTCGGGCGAAGTGCGCGACGGCGCTCGCGATCAGGATCAGAATCAGCACGGCGCGGTCGCGACCGCGAAGCGGTGTGCGCACCGGAGGCTCCCAGTGGGGACGCTCGGGGATGTCCGGCGCTTCCTCGCCGACGACGGGCGACTCCACGTCTAAGAGCCCGGGGGCGTGTTCGTCCTCGGGTGCGGGGATGTCGGGAGAGTCGTCCACGCGTGCGCGCGCCGGAGTCGAACAGGCGCGAATACAGTATAGAGAACCGACCAGGAGGCCCGGTGGAGCCAGAGGAAAATCGAGGTTGCGTGGTGCGCGCGTGAGTGGCGCGCTCATCGTTGTCGCTACGCCGATCGGCAATCTCGGCGACTTATCCCCGCGCGCGGCCGCAGCACTGATCGAGGCCGATGTCGTCGCTTGCGAAGACACCCGGGTCACTCGCACGTTGCTGATGCACGCCGCCGGGATGACCGGCGCGCGCCGCCGTGGTCGCCTGGTTGCCTATCACGCGCACAACGAGCGCGAGCGCGCGCCCGAGTTGGCGCGCGCGATCGCTGCCGGCGAGCGAGTGGCTTTGGTCACCGATGCCGGAATGCCGGGCGTCTCGGATCCCGGGCGGCACCTGGTGGCTGCATGCGTCGAGGCAGGGCTACGAATCGAAGTCGTTCCCGGACCTTCAGCAGTTCCTGCCGCCTTGGTGCTCTCGGGGATGCCCGCCGCGCGCTTCGTGTTCGAGGGGTTCTTGCCGCGCACCGGCGCTGCGCGTCGTCGCCGTCTGGAGGAACTTGCGACCGAGCGGCGCACCATCGTGTTGTTCGAGTCCCCCCACCGGGTCGCCGACACGCTTGGGGATATGGCGCGCGCCTGGGGACCGCGGCAGGTCGCCGTCGCGCGCGAGATGACCAAGCTTTACGAAGAGGTGCTGCGGGGCACGTTGCCGGAACTTGCCGAATCGCTGGCTGAAGGGGTGCGCGGCGAGGTAACCATTGTGGTGGAGGGGGCTCCGGAAGCGCTTCGCATGACCGAGCCGGCCGACCTGGCGGACGCGGTCGCCGACCTTGTGGCCGCGGGGACGCCCAAGCGGGATGCGATCGCACAAGTGGCTCTCGAAGAGGGCGTGCCGAAAAAGACCGTCTACCAAGCGGTGCTCGACCACTCCGGTGAGTGACCGGTTAGAAGCGACGCAGTTCGGTCACGCAGGTTGAGCAGACCTGGTGCTCGCGGAACGATCGAAGTCCATCGTTGCCGCCGCAGAACGTGCAAGAGGTCCGGGCCTTGGTCAGGATGATGTGGTCGTCCTCGACCGCGATCTCGATGTGGTCGCCTTCGCGGATGTCGAAGGAGCGGCGAAGCTCGGCCGGCAACACGATACGGCCCAGATCGTCGACCTTGCGGCTGACGCCGGTTGCTCGTGGTCCCACGCTGCCCTCCATCGATAAGCCGAACAGGATCCGAATTCCAGACCCATATAATTCCTGAGTCGAAATTACGCCCCCAGAGTAGGGTTTGCAATGCCCATTCCGATTCGCGAGGAGCGCGCGTGAGCGAGCGGTTCTACGTAACGACCCCGATCTACTACCCGAACGATGTGCCCCATATCGGACATGCCTACACAACTGTGGCAGCCGACGTGTCTGCGCGCTATCACCGCATGAAGGGTGAGGACGTCTTCTTTCTCACGGGGACGGACGAGCACGGCCAAAAGATTCTGGAGGCGGCACAGGCGCGCGGCCTGGATGCCAAGTCGTATGTGGACGGGATGATCCCCGCATGGCGCGACTTGTGGACTCGGCTGGACGTCTCGAACGACGACTTCATTCGCACAACCGAGGATCGCCACATCACGCGAGTGCAGGCTTTCTGGCAGCGTCTTCACGACAACGGAGACGTGTACCTCGGCTCTTATGAAGGTCCCTACTGTGTGGCGTGTGAGGACTTCTACAAAGAGGAAGACCTGCTCGACGGCACGTGCCCGATCCACCACCGGCCCGTGGACATTGTGCAGGAGGAGAACTACTTCTTCCGGTTGTCCAAGTATCAAGACTGGCTTCTGAACGACTACTACGCTCGGGATCCGGCTCCGGTACAGCCCGGCGCGCGCCTGAACGAGGTCGTGGCGTTCGCGCGCGGGGGCCTGCAGGACATCTCCATCTCGCGCACCTCGTTCTCGTGGGGTGTGCCGCTGCCGTGGGATCCCAAGCACGTGCTGTACGTGTGGGTGGACGCGTTGTTGAACTACATCACCGCGCTCGGCTACCCCGACGGCGATCTGCTTTCCAAGTTCTGGCCCGGCGTGAACATGGTCGGCAAGGACATCCTTCGCTTTCATGCAGTGACGTGGCCGGCGATGTTGCATGCGGCCGGAATCGAGCCCCCACAGCGCGTTGTCGCCCACGGCTGGCTGCTGGTCGGCGGCGAGAAGATGTCCAAGACCAAGCTCACGGGGATTCACCCCGACCAGTTGCTCGAGACCTTCGGGGTGGACGCCTACCGCTACTACTTCTTGCGCGACATCGCGTTCGGTCAGGACGGGAACTTCAGTTGGGAGTCCATGGTCGCGCGCTACAACGCCGAGTTGGCCAACGGGATCGGCAACCTCGCGTCGCGGGTGCTGGCGATGATCGACGCGAACTTCGAGGGTGCGGTGCCCGACGCCGGACCAGAGGAGGGGCCCGACGCTGCGCTGCGTGAGGTTGCCGAGCGCTCCGCAGTGGAGTTCGTAGAGGCGATGGATCGGTTCGGCTTCAACGATGCCTTGGACGCGGTGGACCGCTTGGTTCGCCAGGCGAACGGATACCTCGTGGCGACCGCGCCGTGGAAGCTGGTCAAGGAGCCCGACGGGCGCGCGCGCGCCGGAGCCGTGCTGTACCGCGCGGCCGAGACCCTGCGTGTGCTCGCCGTCCTGCTCGCGCCCTTCATGCCTCGAGCTTGCGACCGACTTTGGGTATCACTGGGCAACGCCAAGCCCCTGGCGTCGCAGCGATTGCCCGAGGCGGCGCAGTGGGGCGGCCTCCAGTCCGGGTCCGAAATCGCGCGCGGGGAATCGCTGTTTCCGCGCATCGAGGTATAGCGGCCCGACATGCCTCTGGTCGATACGCACTGCCATCTCGACATGCTCGAGAACCCCGAGGGCGCGTTGGAGCGCATGCACGCTGCCGGCGTCCGCCGCGCCATCACCATCGGAGTCGATGCCGCATCGAATGAGTGGGCGGCGGAGTTCGCAACTTCGCACCCGGGCATCTGGGCGACCGTCGGGCTTCACCCGCACGACGCCAAAGACCGCACGCCCGAACTGATGGCCCGCATCGCCGAGTTGGCGCGCGTGGACCAGGTCGTGGGCATCGGCGAGGCCGGACTCGACTACCACTACGACAACTCGCCGCGTGACGCGCAGCGCGCAGTCTTTGCCGAGCAGGTCCGATTGGCGAACGAGGTCGGCAAGGCGCTGGTCGTTCACACGCGGGAAGCCTGGGACGACACCTTCGCGATCTTGGAGGCCGAAGGAGTTCCCGAACGGCTGGTGTTCCACTGCTTCACCGGGGGTCCAACTGAGGCCGCGCGCGCCGTCGAACTGGGCGCCGTCCTGTCCTTCGCCGGGTTGGTCACCTTCCGCAACGCGGAGGACGTGCGCGCGGCTGCGCGCGAAACACCGCTCGAGCGGATCCTGCTCGAGACCGATTCACCCTTCCTCACGCCTGCGCCTCACCGAGGCAAAGTCAATGAGCCCGCCATGGTCGCCTACGTCGCCGAAGGCGTCGCGGCTGCCAGGCAGATGCCATTGGCGGAACTGGCGGAGGCCACCGCGCACACCGCCGCGCGCATCTTCGGGCTCGTTTAGGCCGGCTGAAACATTGCGAACCCTGCCAAATCGGTGGCGAACAGGCGTTCGAGTTGCTTTTTGGACCCCTCCCCGGGTTCTGCTAGCCTCGCCTCCGTGTGTTCGCCTCCGGCCACCTGCCGGAGACGAAAAAGGGGGGCGTTTGCAGCGAAGAACCGCCCGGCTTGCGATCGTGTTGTGCCTGGGGATCGCGACGCTGGCTTACGGAGCGCTCGAGAAGCGAGTGGTCGTGCGGGTCGAAGGTCATCCCGTTGGGGTGAAGACCTACGCGATGACCGTTGGCTCTGCGCTGAGCAGGTCCGGGATCAGCATCGGCGCGCGCGATCGCGTTGAGCCGGCGCTCGGGTCCTCCATCGGCGACGGCGACACGATTCAGGTCTACCGCGCGAAGTCGATCGTGCTGTTGTTGGACGGCAAGCCGCGCAGGGTTGTGGTGACCGGCCTCACGATCGACGAGGTGCTAAACGAGATCGAACTCCGCGGCAGTCTGGTGGACTTCGTCCGGCCGTCGCGGTCGTCGCGCGTCCGCGCGGGCATGACCATCAACTACCGGCGCGCGCTGGCTCTGGCGATCCGGCATGACGATCGCACCGACCATGTGGTCTCAAACGCGACTACGGTCGGTGCGGTAGTTCGAGAGTTGGGGATCAAGCTCGGTTCGCGCGACCGACTGGAGCCAAGCGCCTCGGTGCGCCCCGTGACTGGGATGACGATTCGGGTTCTCCGCGTGGGTCTGCGAAACGAGGTTCGCGAGGAAGTGATCTCTTACAAGACCATCCTGCGGCGCGATCGCAGCCTGGAGTACGGGCGTCGCCGGGTGTCCAGCGAAGGGCGGCCGGGGTTGCGCCGCACCACCTACCTGGCGAAGTTCGTCGATGGGGTGCGCGTCTCGCGGCGAGTTCTGTCGACAAAGACCGTTCGGCAGCCGGTCGATCGTGTCATCAAGATCGGGACGGGTTTCCCTGGGTGCGCGTGCGACCGGGGAACGCAGCTTGGCAAGGCGAGTTGGTACGGCGAGGCGGACGGGTTGTCGGCCGCGCACAGGACGCTTCCGATGGGCACCGTAGTGCGCGTCGAGAACCGTGCGAACGGCAAGTGGGTCAACGTCGTCATTCGCGACCGCGGGCCGTACGTGAAGGGCCGCATCATCGACCTCAGCGACGAGGCATTCCGGCGGATAGCGTCCTTGCGCAGCGGGGTCGCGAGCGTCCGTATCCGCTGGTGACACTCGGGCCGCGGGAAACCCGCGATCTGCTCGCGCGCCACGGGCTTCGCCCCCGAACCTCGATAGGCCAGCACTTCATGGTGGACGCCAACACCGTGCGCCGCGTGGTCCAGATCGCAGGGTTCGCACCGGGAACCCAGGTTCTGGAGGTCGGTCCCGGACTCGGGACTTTGTCGGTTGCGCTGATCGATGCCGGCGCGCGCCTGATTGCGATCGAGTGGGACCGCGCGCTGGAGCCGGCCCTTGTCGAGGTGCTCGGCGCGCGCGAAGCAACCTTGGTGTGGGGCGACGCGCTGAAGGTGGATGTGCGCGCGCTCGTTGGGAAACGCGACACGGCCATGGTCGCAAACCTGCCGTATCAGATCGCGACGCCGCTGGTGATGGACCTACTGGAGGAAGTCCCGCGGATCCGCTCGTACACCGTCATGGTGCAGCGTGAGGTGGGAGACCGTCTGGTCGCGCGGCCGGGCCAGGACGCCTACGGCGCCGTCAGCGCCAAGATCGCGTACTTCGCCGAGGCGTCGATCGCGTTTCGTGTGTCGAGGCGAGTGTTCTCGCCCATGCCCGATGTGGAATCCGTCGTCGTTCGCTTGGACCGGCGCGCGCGCCCCGCGGTCGCCGGCGGCCGCGAGCGGATCTTCGCAGTGATCGAGGCCGGATTCGCGCAGCGCCGCAAGACCATCCGGCGTGCGCTGCGCGGAGGGGGATGGGACGCGTCCGATGTCGAGGCTGCGCTTGAAGGCGCAGGCGTCGCCGGGGAGGACCGGGCCGAGACGCTCGGTCTGGCTGAGTTCTCCGCGCTTGCGCGACGCCTGCCGCCGCGGCCCGGTTTGCGGCCGGGCGGCCGCGCGCGCAAGGTAACTCGGTGAAGATCCGAACCCCCGCCAAGATCAATCTGTTCTTGTCCGTCGGCCGTCGCAACGCCGACGGACTCCATGAGCTTCTGTCGCTGATGCAGGCCGTTTCGTTGTTTGACGAAGTGTCTTTCGAGCCTGCCGAGGAACTGTCGCTGGAAGTCCAACCCATCGGGGCGGTGCCGGACGGCGACGAGAACCTCGTCTTGCGGGGGGCGCGCGCGCTCGCGGCGATGCAAGGCGTCGAGGCCGGCGCGCGCATCGTGCTCGAAAAACGGATTCCGGTTGCCGCCGGACTTGCCGGCGGGAGTGCCGACGCTGCGGCCGCGCTGATCGGGTTGAATGAACTGTGGGGACTCGGGGTTTCGCGCAAGGCGTTGCAGCGAATCGGCGCGGGAGTCGGCTCGGACGTTCCGTTTTGTTTGCAGGGCGCGACCGCGGTGGTCGGCGGGACCGGGTCGGATCTCTCGGCCGTGCCGTGTTTGCGGCCGGTGTGGTGGGTGCTGGCAACTCCGGATCTGAGCCTTAGCACGGCGGCGGTGTACGCGGAGTTCGACCGCCTGGGCGGGGGATCCACCGACGATCCTTACGAGGTCGCCGATGCGCTGGCGCGCGCCGACCTGGATCGCCTGGCTGAGAGTTTGAGGAACGACTTGCAGCCCGCTGCGCTGTCCCTTGCTCCCGAAATCGCGCGCGCCGGCGATGCGCTACGGGAAGCCGGGGCGCTCGCGGTGAGCCTGTCGGGGAGTGGCCCGACCTGGCTGGGCCTGGCAACAGATGAGGCCCGCGCGCGCGAGATCGCGGGGCGCGCGGCCGCTTCGGTAGCGCGCGTCGAGGTGGTCCACTCGATCACGCACGGCCCGCGAATCGAGAGTCCCGATTAGCGCATCCGGCCTGTGCTTTATGATGAGCGCTGCGCCGCGTCCGGCGGCGCCCCCGCAACGCGGGGAGATCGATCAGTGGGGGATCGGCTAATGGCAAGCCCCGTCCCTTTGGAGGACGTGATGGGGGTTCGAATCCCTCTCCCCCAGCCAACCCGAACGGTGGCTGAGCGTTGATGGCCCGAGCAGGTCGCGATCTTGCGGCGGTCGTTCTGGCCGCCGGTGAGGGCAAGCGTTTCAAGTCCTCGCTGCCCAAGGTTCTGCACGAGGTGTGTGGGCGCCCGATGCTCGCCGGAGTCCTGGACGCCGTCGGCGCGCTGCGACCGACCCAAACGGTGGTCGTGGTCGGCCGGGGGGCCGAGCAGGTGCGCGCGTCCGTGCAGGGCCTGTACAAGCATCCGCTGGCGTTTGCCCTTCAAAAGCAGCAACTCGGAACCGCCGACGCCGCGCAAGTAGGGGACGACGAACTCGGCAAGTTCGCCGGCGACGTCCTGGTGACGCCGGGCGATACGCCGCTGTTGACGGCGACCGCGCTGAGAGCGGTAGTCGCGCATCACCGCAAGACCGGCGCCGCCGCGACGGTGTTGAGCGCAGACTTGGACGACCCAACCGGCTACGGGCGGATCGTGCGCGACGAACGCGGCGACGTTCGAGCGATCGTCGAGCACCGCGACGCGACGCCGTTCGAGCGCGCCATCGGCGAGATCAACTCCGGCGTGTATGTGTTCGACCGCGCCGCGCTTCGCTCTGCGCTGACCAAGGTCGGCCGGGCCAACAGCCAGGGCGAGTACTACCTGCCCGACGTGATCGCCGTGCTGGTCGAAAAGGGCGAGAAGGTCTCGGCGATCGCCGCCGCGCGCCCCGAGGAGATCCTCGGTGTGAACTCGCGCGCGCAACTCGCCGAGGTCGCGGTGTTGGTGCGCGCGCGCATCAACCGCAAACTCATGGACGAAGGCGTCACGATCGTTGACCCCGCGCAGACGTATATAGACGCGACCGTCAAGGTCGGCCGGGACACCGTCATCCATCCGCTGACCTTCTTGGAAGGCTCGACCACCGTCGGCGCAGGGTGCGAGATCGGGCCGGGCGCGCGCGTGCGCGACAGCCGGATCGAGGCCGGCGCGCGCGTGATCTTCTCGGTCCTGGACGGCGCGCGGGTGGGTCCCGATGCGAGTGTCGGTCCCTACGCCTACCTGCGGCCGGGCGCGAAACTGGCGCGCGGCTCCAAGGTCGGGACGTTTGTGGAAGTGAAGGGCTCGACTATCGGTGTCGGCAGCAAGGTGCCGCACTTGTCTTACGTCGGGGACGCCACCATAGGCGCGGACGTCAACGTCGGAGCCGCCACCGTGACCGTCAACTACGACTCGGAGACCAAGATCAAGTCACGCACGATCATCGGTGACGGTGCCAAGATCGGGAGCGACACGATGTTGATTGCCCCGGTGAAGATCGGCCGCCGCGCGGTTACCGGCGCCGGTTCCGTCGTCACTCGCGATGTTCCCGCCGAGACGGTTGTCGTCGGTAACCCTGCCCGTCCACTGCGCAAGCGCAAGCCCACCGAAAGGGAGAACTCACATTGAACGGCGTCGAGATCCAGACCAAGAAGCGGATGATGTTCCTTGCCGGCCGCTCGCACCCCGAGCTGGCGGCCGAGATCGCCGCGGAACTCGGCACCGGTTTGGCGGAGGTCGAGATCGCGAACTTCGCCAACGGCGAGGTCTACGTGCGCCTGGGCGAGAACGTGCGCGGCTCGGACGTGTTCGTGTTCCAGACCCACACCGCGCCGATCAACCTCAACATCATGGAGCAGTTGATCATGATCGACGCCGCCAAGCGCGCGTCGGCCAAGCGGATCTGCGCCGTCATCCCGATGTACGGCTACGCGCGCCAGGACCGCAAGTCGCGCGGCCGCGAGCCGATCACCGCGCGCCTGCTCGGCGACTTGCTCATCGCCGCCGGTGCCGACCGCGTCCTCTCCGTCGATCTGCACACCGATCAGATCCAAGGGTTTTTCGACAAGCCCTTCGATCACCTGACCGCGCTGCCGTTGCTCGCCGATCACTTCAAGGCCCGCTTCAACGGCGATGTGACCATCGTGTCGCCCGACCCAGGGCGCATCAAGGTCGCTGAGAAGTTCGCCGATCGCGTCGGGGCGCCGCTGGCGATTCTGCACAAGCGCCGCCGCACCGACCAGCGAAACGTCTCGGAGACCGTGCGCGAGGTCATCGGCGAGGAGAACGTGCGCGGGCGTCGCTGCGTGCTCGTTGACGACATGATCGACACCGGCGGAACCATGACCGGCGGTGCCGAGGTGCTGATGGAGTTCGGGGCGTTGGAGGTCTACGCTTGCGTGACGCACGCGATCCTGTCGGATCCGGCCATCGACCGCCTGAAGAACTCGCCGATCAAGGAACTCGTGGTCACCAACACCTTGCCCATCCCGCCCGAGAAGCTGATCGACAAGATCGTGGTCTTGTCCATCGCCCCGACCGTGGCGAGCACCATCAGGGCGGTCTTCGAGGACAAATCCGTTAGCGAGATCTTCCAAGGCGACAACTAGACATCCGGCCACCAGAGGGAGGCAGCCATGTTGTGCATGTTGATGCATCTGCTGCACGGGCGTCACGAGGACCACGCTGAGGGCACTGCCGCCGGCCACGCCGAGCCCGCCGACGCTCGCGAGATTCTGCGAGCCCGGTACGCGCGCGGCGAGATCACCGAGGAGCAACTCACTCACATGCTGGGCGTGCTTTCGGGGTCCGCCTCTGCCGGTTCGTAGCATTTGGCCTGGCTTTGTCCGTGGGTCAGGCTCGCCGGAATCGGGGAGCCCCAGGGCTTGCTAGAATCTCGGGCCGTTGATTACGGAGGTGTTGAGCGGTGGCTGAGGTAGCTCTGACGGTAGAGGTCCGCGAGGGGCGCGGAAAGGGCGTCGCCCGCAGGTTGCGCGCGGACGGCAAGGTCCCTGCGACCCTGTACGGGCACGGCATTGAGCCGGTCGCCCTGGCGGTGGACGCGCGCGGGCTCTTGCAGACCCTCGCTACGGACGCCGGCATGAACGTGTTGATCGACCTTCACATCGGTGGCGACACCCACCTGGCGATCGCGCGCGAACTGTCCAAGCACCCAGTGCGGGGCAACATCCTCCACGTGGACTTCGTCAAGGTTGCCCGCGACCAGGTGATCACGGTGGATGTGCCGATTCACGTCGAGGGCGAGGCCCACGGCGTGAAGCAGGGCGGCGTCATCGAGCATCACCTGTGGCAATTGCACGTTGAGTGTCTGCCCGCCGACGTCCCCGAGCGCATCAACGTGGACGTCTCGGCTCTCGAGATCGGTGACGTCGTGCACGTTCGCGACGTGGTTCTTTCTGCGGGCGCCACTGTGCTGACCAACGAAGACGAGATCATCCTGGCCTGCATCACGCCGCAGGCGCTCAAGGTCGAGGCGGAGCTTGAGGCAGCCCCGGTTGCAGTTGCCGGGGAGGCTCCCGCGGAGTCCGGGGCGTCGGCGGGGTCCGGGGCCGAGTAGCCACCGGTCGTGTCGAGCCGCGCGACGCTGGTCGTCGGGCTCGGCAACCCGGGTCCGGAGTACGAGCACACCCGACACAACGCGGGTTTTCGCGTTGTCGAAATCATTGCGGAGCAATTGGGATCCCGCTTGCGCGCGGTCAAGGGTGTGCGCGCGCTGGCGGCCGAGGCGCGCGACGGCGACGTTCGAGTCATCCTGGCGGAGCCGACGACGTTCATGAACCTGTCCGGCGAGGCCGTCGGCGCATTGTGCCGCTACTACAAAGTCGAACTCGACGACATCGTCGTCGTTCACGACGACCTCGACCTGCCGCTGGGGGCAGTGCGTCTAAAGCGCGGCGGTGGCGACGGCGGCCACAACGGACTGAAGCACATCACGCGCGCGCTGGGTTCCGGCAATTACGCGCGCGTGCGCATCGGCATCGGGCGTCCGCCCGGCCGCCAGGACACTGCCGACTACGTCCTGGAGCCCTTCGCCAAGCGCGAGCGCGACGAAGCCGAGATCGCGATCCGCGAGGCCGCCGACGCCGTGCTGCTCGTCGTTCGCGAGGGCGTCGAGGCCGCCCAGCGGCACCACCATGCCCCCCCCGAGCGCCCCAAACAGCGTCGCGCGATCCGCAAGCAAGTCGATGTGGCGGCTCCGCTGTCCGAGGTATGGGAGGCGTGGACGACGTCCGAGGGTGCGCAGACCTTCTTCGCGCCCGGCGCGCGCATCGAACTTCGCCGCGGTGGCCCCTATGAGTTGTTCTTCGATCCGGGTGCCCCCGAGGGATCGCGCGGAAGCGAAGGCTGCGCAGTGATCTCGATGGAGAAAGAACGGCGCCTGTCGTTCACCTGGAACGCGCCCCCCTCCCTTCCGTCCGTGCGCGGCCACCACACCCGCGTGGACGTCCGCTTCGAAGAGGCCGAAGCCGCCACCCGCGTCTCGCTCACCCACGTCGGCTGGAAAGAAGGCGAAGGCTGGGACGAGTACTACGAGTACTTCACGCGCGCGTGGGACGTCGTCCTGGAACGCCTGC
Source organism: Actinomycetota bacterium (assembly GCA_041658565.1). Classification (NCBI taxonomy): domain Bacteria; kingdom Bacillati; phylum Actinomycetota; species Actinomycetota bacterium. The sequence goes on from JBAZZY010000002.1 coordinate 186,250, forward strand.
AGCGCAGGTTCACCACCGGCCCAATCGACTGGCGCGCGTAGCGGCTGTCGGTGGCCCGAGCGACTCAGCCGGCTGTCCTCGCCTCGGACCACCGACTCCACTTCGGAACGAAGGCGAGTGGGGGCGTGTGAAAGCAGCGTAGGCTGATGCGACTTGAGCACCCGTCCGGCAACCATGACGGCGAAAGGTGGCCAAAGCGTGATTGACGTGCAGGCAGTGAGTGTGTCGTACGGGAGCGTGGACATCCTCCACGGCGTCACGTTCACGGTTCCCTCCGGCGGGATCACTGGCCTGCTTGGTCCCAACGGCGCCGGCAAGACGACCACCATGAGGGTTGTTGCCACCCTCATAAAGCCGTCCTCTGGACGCGTTCTTGTGGGCGGTCATGATGCTGAAGCGGATCCGCTCGCAGTGCGGCGATGCATTGGGTTATTGACGGAAGAGCCGGGTGTTTACGACAGGCTGACCGTCAGCGAGCAACTCCTCCTTTCTGCCTTGTCTTACGGGCGATCGCCCAGGGCTGCCCGGTCGGATGTCGAGCGGCTGGCAGGCTTGTTGGGTTTTGAATCTGTGCTTTCAGATCCGGGTGCACGGCTGTCGAAGGGGACTCGTCAGAAAGTGGCGCTGGCCCGTGCCTTAGTTCACGACCCCTCGGTGATTCTGCTCGACGAACCGACCGCCGGGTTGGATGTGACCTCCGCAGCGGCACTTGAGGAGTTCCTGCGCAGCTCGGAGATGGATGGAAGGACGGTCCTGCTCTCGACACATCAGCTTGACCAGGTAGAGCGCCTTTGTTCTCGCGTCGTGGGGATTAGCGGTGGCAGCGTGTTCCTCGACTCCTCCCCAGCCGACGTCGTTTCGTCGACATGCGCCGACGACTTCCGGACGGGATTCCTCTCGCTGCTAACTGAGGAGTTGGCCGCGCAGGTTACGGTGTGACGGGGACGGAATGAGAGTACTGATCCGGAGAGAGGTCTTGAGTCTGTGGCGCCAGAGGCGCCTCTTGCTCATGATTCTCGTCATCCCCGCGGTTACTGCTCCACTGGTGATGATTCTCCCAGGGCTCATGACTCGCGCGCAGGAGAACAGGGTCCGTGACCGCTCCTTCAGTGTGGCAGTGCAGGACGAGGCCGACTCCGGTATCGCCACTGCTCTTCGAGGTGATGGATTCAAGGTTGTCTTGAATAGGGACGCACGGCGCGTGGTCTTGTTGCGGCGGGTGGACGTCGGGGTCGTGGTATCCCCCAACGTTTCGCCGAACATCGTCGGCAGTTCACTGCGAGTTGAGATCTTGCTGATCAGCGCGCGCCCGGGCTCCAGGCTTGCCGCCGGCACCGTATTGGTTTCGCTGCAGCAGATCGACAAGGAGCGGGCTCGCACGCAGTTGGCTGCGCGCGGGTTACCACCAGAACTCGCCGAGGGCATCGCGGCTTCCGTGACGGACGTTGGCGCTGCGGAGTCGAATGCCCAGCATCAGGCAGCATCTTCGCTCCCGGGGTTCTTGATCCTCCAACTTCTGTTCCTTGTTTCTATCTCTGCAGGTCTGATCCAAGAAGAGAAGGAACGGCGCACGCTGGAGACGCTTCTCGTTCTTCCTTTTCGCCGGCGGGACCTCGTTGTCGCGAAGTGGGTCGCGGCTACTTCGCTTGGGTTGTTTGCGCTTGCTGCGTTCACGACCTTCGTGGTGGGTCTGGGCGCCCTCCCGGTAGGCTTGATTGGCGAGAGCTTGCGTCTCTCAGCTGCTGACGTTGCTCTGGTGGGCTTTGCGGGCGCTCTTTTGGTTGGAGTGTTCGCGGGTGCCGGAACTCTTATCGGCGCCCGGGCGCGGACCCCAGCTCAGGCGAACGCATATACGGGAGTAGTTACGCTTCCGCTTGTTGCGGCTGGAATCGCACTGCAGTTCGTGCTCGACGGCGATTCTGTGGGAGTTCTCGCGCTTGTTCCTGGCCTTGGGATGGGGGTTGTCATCCGCGAGGGACTGCAGGGCACGCTGGAAATGTGGGCGGGCCTGATGTCCGTCGGCCTCCATATTGCTCTTGGCGGCGGACTGCTATGGCTGGCCGCGGGCGGCCTGGACAGATCGGAAGCCGTCCTGCGGACACAGGCTTGATTCAGGCGTTCCATCTTCTGCACCTGATCCTCGGCCAGGGGACGCTGCTTCACCGCTTCCGCTTCCGCGGGGTGTTCCCGCGGGAACAGGTTCCTGCGGCTGCGTTCGTCGCGGCTTGGCCGAGCGCGCGTTGGAGTGGACTCGGGTTGGTTGGTCGGAACCAACCGACCGCTTCACGGTGGGTTGGTTGATGGAGCGGTTTGATGATGTGGCCGCAACCCCCCGCTTTCGGCAATGACCTGAAGTATGCGAAGTTCTTGAGGCGGGTCGTTGCGACTCAAATCCAGGCCGGACAATCGCGCGAGCGGGGGTGAAACCTTCACGTGCCCCGACGTCCCGAGGCTCCCTCCTCGGCCCTCGACAATCATCACGCTGGACCCGAAAGGCCGAAGGTCCTGAGCTTCGACGTAAGCGACACGCCTGCTCCGACTCGGAAGGTTGAGGCTTCCGAGGACTTCTGAGTAGACTTCCTAGCATTATGGATGTGGTTGAGTTGCTTAGGCGCCCCGAGGGCAAGACCCTGGAGTTCAAGCGCGACCTGTCCTCCCCCGACAGGGCACTGCGGACGATCGTGGCCTTCGCGAACACCGCCGGCGGGGTCCTGCTCGTCGGCGTGGAGGACCAGGCGGGGCGGGTTCGCGGCGTGACGAACCCCCTTGACCTAGAGGCGCTTCGCCAATCTCGTCAGTGACAACGTCCGCCCCCGGCTGGTCCCGGAACTGACTGGCTCGCGCCGGCGTCGTGGTGATTGACCCTGCCGCCCGGCTGTCATAACGTGTAATACATGAAGAGGCCGTCGAAGGTGTTGTCCGTGTCGGTTCCCCCCGAGGCCGCGAAGGACTTCGACCGCATCGCGCGCCTGGAAGGACGCAACAAAAGCGAGTTGTTCCGAGAGATGCTTCGCGTCTACCGCGCGTATCGCGAGACTCGAACCTTCGAGTCCCTTCAGCGTTACGGAGCAGCAGCCGCCGGCCGTCGTGGGATCCGCGATGAGCGCGACGTCGAGCGATTGATCCAAGAAGCCCGCCGGGCGTGAAGGCGGTCGCCGACACCAACGTTCTCGTCTCGGCGTTCAACTTTCCCGGCGGACCGCCGGAGGACGTCTATCGGCTCGCCCTGGACGGCCGCGTTCATCTGATCACCTCGGCACCGCTGCTCGCCGAGTTCGCGCGGATCCTCACCGATAGGTTCGGATGGGAACCGGGGCGCGCGGAAGAGGCGGTCGCTCATGTGGCCAGGATTGCCACCGTCGTCGAGCCCGCAGAGCGGGTCGCGGTCGTGGCCGCCGATCCTGCCGATGACCGCGTCCTTGAAGCAGCCTTCGAGGCGGCCGCGGATGTCATCGTGTCGGGTGACAAGCACCTGTTGCGGATCGGCGAGTGGAGAGGCATCCGCATCGTCTCGCCTGCGGAGTTCCTCGCCGGACTCAAACTCGGCTAGCGCCGCACTGTGATCTCGATGGAGAAAGAACGCCGCCTGTCGTTCACCTGGAACGCGCCCCCCTCCCTGCCGTCCGTGCGCGGCCACCACACTCGCGTGGACGTCCGCTTCGAAGACGCCGAAGCCGCCACCCGCGTCTCGCTCACCCACGTCGGCTGGAAAGAAGGCGAAGGCTGGGCCGAGTACTACGAGTACTTCGCGCGCGCGTGGGACGTCGTCCTGGAACGCCTGCAACGCAGGTTCACCACCGGCCCAATCGACTGGCGCGCGTAGCGGCCGCCTACGCCGGCGTCATCGCGCCGGCTGCGGTTTGCGGTCGGTGATCAACAAGAGTGTCGGTAGTCGGGTGGACATCCGGCAGCCAACCGTTAATCTGTCCCGGAGTTGAGGCCGAACGAAGCGTCCAAGCGAACCCGACATTGGGGGTTGCCGGTGATGCCGGCAACCCCCATCTACCTCGCGCTGATCGCCGTCAACAGCGCTGTATGGATGCACGTGTACGCATGGCCAGACGACACCTCGAACGTCATGCCGCTGGCCGTCTCGACGGCAGTCACTGCGCTGCTCGCTGGGCTCGTGACGCGCGAGCCGGCGCGCCGCATTGGCATCGCGTCCGTCGCAGGTCCGGCAGTGCTCGCGCTGTTCACGGCGTCGCGTGGCGACGAGGACGGGTTGTGGGGTCTCGTCTACGTGTACCTCGTGGGTCTGGCGATCCTGAGCACTTTCCTCGGGGAGCGTTTCGGTCGCGGGCCAGAACGTGAAGGCGCCCCCGCGTGGGTGCAACCGGCGCCGAACACGCTGGTGTCGGACGTGCCCGCGCTCCAAGGGCCAACGCGCGTCTCGTCTGCCTCCGCGTGGATCCTCGCCGTCACGGCCATCGCTGCCGGGGTCGTCGCCATAGTCTCGAATTGGCCGCGGCCGTACGCGGACATCCGTGCCGCGCTGAGCGCGATCGATCTCTCCGGCTTCGAGCGCGTGTCCGAGCGCAGATCGGGGGACGCGCTGTCGACGGCGCGCCCACCGCAGCTGGCGTTGTTGGTGCAGAGCGCCCAGCGGCAGGGGCGTGCGTGCGAGGCATTGCGAACGGCGCTGCACGCTGCGGACGTAGTCATCCGATCGATCGAGGAGCCCTGCGACATCACGGGGAGGTTCGCGGGTCGCTTCCACGGCGGCAGGATCGGCTTCTACGTAACGCCCGCCTCCCGGGCGCCGGAGCCGCGCCCGGCGCGCTTCTATGTCGTTGGCGTCTTCCACGCGGAATAGCGTGCCGAGGACGCGAATGCCTGGCAGGGAAGGAACCGGGGCGCGCGGAAGAGGCGGTCGCTCATGTGGCCAGGATTGCCACCGTCGTCGAGCCCGCGGAGCGGGTAGCGGTCGTGGCCGCCGACCCTGCCGATGACCGCGTCCTTGAAGCGGCCTTCGAGGCCGCCGCGGACGTCATCGTGTCGGGCGACAAGCACCTCTTGCGGATCGGCGAGTGGAGAGACATCCGCATCGTCTCGCCTGCGGAGTTCCTCGCCGGACTCGAGCTCGGCTAGAGGTGGCCGATTGCGGCGGTCTCGCTTCGGCCGTGCCGCAGTGGATTCACCACCCCGACGGGGCGCTGAGCCGGCGGGATCGGTGGGCGCTCATTTGGATAGTGGTACACTATACCCACTATGGCGTATGTGGTTCGGCGGCCGCGGGGGCGGTGGGAGGTTCGGGAGTCCTTCAGCACGCCCGAGGGTCCGCGGTCGCGCACGCTCGTGTCGTTCACGGCTCTGTCGGACGATGTCGTCGCGCGCGCGCAACGGGCTTCACGGGCGGGCTTAGAACCCGAGCAGATCGTTCGAGCCGCCCGCAAGGTCGGGGCTCCGGTCGATCCCGAACACCCCGACGAGCTGGCTGCGGCGTTGTTGCGCAGCATCGCGCGCGGACGTCATCCGCGTCCGGCGTTGCTGCGACTAGTGCGGGATCGGACCAAGCACGCACCGGCCTTGCGCCGCCCGATCGACGACGCGCTGGACCCTTGGATTGGGGCTTCCCTGGAAGAGCGGGGGGACGCGCTCATCGACTTGCTCGGTCTGGTCGACGCGCTCCCGGCGCCGCGCCGTTCTCCGCTCGCGTTCCCAGGCCTGTCCCGGGCTCGGCTCGCCGATGGCTGAGTCGGGGCTTGCCCAGAAGGTGGTGCGCGTTCACCGCGCGCTCGAGCGCGCGCGGATTCCTCATGCCTTTGGCGGCGCACTCGCGCTGGCCTACTACGCGACCCCGCGCGCGACGGTGGACATCGACGTGAACGTCTTCGTTCCCGTGCTCGGCTGGACCAAGGTTGCGGCGGCCTTACGCCGGGTGGGGGTCAAGGAGATGCCGGCCGAAGGCGAGGTCGCCCGCAACGGCCAGTGCCGTGCGTGGTGGGGGCGGAATCCGGTCGATCTGTTCTTCTCCTACGACGAGGTCCACGAAGCGATGCGCACCGCCTGCCGGACGGTTCCCTTCGGCGAGGCCACCATCCCGATCCTTGCGCCGGAGCATCTGATGGTCGCGAAGGTCGCGTTCAATCGCGCCAAGGACTGGATCGACATCGAGGAGATGCTGATCGCGCTCGACGCCGTAGACCTTGGCGAAGTTCGGCGGTGGCTGGATCATCTGGTCAGCAAAACCGACCCGCGGGCAAAGCGGTTTGCGGCCCTCGCCGGGCAGATCCGCGGAGGATAGATCCGCCTTGACCTGTGGCACCCGTTGTACGTACGCTGGGATGGATCGAATGGATGTACAGCGTGCGTACGGCAAGGTGAGGGAATGGCGACTCCAGCGAAGGAATACAAAGACCAGCGGCTTTCCTTGCGGATCAGCCGGCGCCAGCGCGAGGTGATCGCGCAAGCTGCGGAGGTCGCAGAGACCGACGTGAGCGCCTTCGTCCTGGACGCCGCGCTCGTGAGCGCCCAAAAGGTGCTTGCCGATCGTAGGTTCTTCTCCATCTCGGGCGAGGCCTGGGACCGGTTCGTCGAGATTCTCGACCGCCCGGTGACACCCCTCAGCTCCAAGCCCCGCTTGGAGGATCTGCTCACGAAACCGTCTGTCTTGGAGCGGTAGCCCGCCGCCACTTCGCTATGGGCGAGTTCTCGCAGATCGCGCGTCTCGCAGCCGACGACGACGTCGCTCCCTTTGACTGCGGCGAGGTCGAGCTGAATGAGTTCCTCAAGCGACACGCCCGCGCGGGCAACGCGTCCAACAGCGCGGTCACGTTCGTGGTCAAGAAGGAGGGACGTGTCGCCGGCTACTACACCCTCGCGGCGGGCGGAGTCGATCGCCGGGATGCGCCGCTGCGTGTCGCAAAGGGCCTGGGGGGATACCCGGTTCCCATCGTCCTGCTTGCGCGCCTGGCGGTGGACGCGCGCGCGCAGGGAAAGGGACTCGGCTCTGCCCTGCTGAAAGACGCAATGATTCGCGCGGCCGGGGTGGGTGCGGAGATCGGCGTGCGCGCGCTGGTCGTTCACGCGAAGAACGAGAAGGCGCGCGCGTACTACGCGCACTTCAACTTCGAGCCGTCCCCGACGCATCCCCTGCATCTGTTCTTGCTGATGAAGGACCTGCTCTCCTACCTCGTGGACATCGGGTATTTGCAGCGCTGAGCGCGCGTCAGTTCTTTGGGATCGGCGCGGCGGCGGCGCCGGCGCCGGTGAGGGGGCCGCGACGGCGCGGTTCGCGGACTCCGGTGTCGGGGCCGCCGCGGTGAGGAGGGACTCCGGGACGGCGCGCGCGCCGTCGCGCGAGAAGCATGATCAATCCGACCGGGAACACGATGATCTGAAACGCGCGCGCCAGTTTGCGACCCTTGGCCATGCGCCATCTTCCTTCGCTGAGTCGAGCCGGTCAACGAGTTGACTCACCGAACGGGGTTTCGAAGCCGATTCGTGTTCTCATAGGACGTAGTCGCGCGGCATTGGCCATTGTGCAGCGCAAACGTGGGTCGCCGTTGGAAACGGGACAGCGGGCCGGCGCGCCGCAGGTCGCGTGCCAGTCGGTCTCTTCGGACTTGGACCGCGTTGCCTTCAAGGGTCCTTTCGTGGTGGCGCCGCAGCGTGTGAGGAAGTCCCGCTGCCCTGCGAGGGAACGGATCCTGCAATGTGACCCTGGCGACTCGCTCCCCTTGACGTGTGTGTGTGTGTGTGTGGTCCACTATCGATGCATTTGGTGTTCCGCGACGCTGGGATGGATTCGGGATTCCTCAGGCAAGGCGCCGGACGTAGCAGTTGACTGTCATCGCTTCCGATTCTCCGGAACCACCTGTGTCGCAGAGCGGCCGGGATTCAACTGGAAGGGGGAGCCGGTGCAGAAGCAAGCGCGAGCAATGGTATGTGCGGTAATGGTTGCTCTTGCGACCATCGCTGCGCCGATCGCGTCGTCGGCGGATTCGCTGGGAGACGTGGCGTCGGGTGCCGAACAATTGGAGCCGGGCGCATTCGGAACCGAGGAGTGGAAGGATCCGGCCAGGTCGCTGTTCCCGAATCCCGGCGACGTCGGGCAACTTGCCAGGCGCGTGTTCGGCGGAAGGTTTGCGGGCGTCTGGATTGAGCGGCCGAGTGACGCGAGCGAGCGCGACCGGACGGCGTGGCTGAATGTGTCGGTTGTAGACCTGGCCGCGTCCGATGAGGAGTACGTCCGCGAAGTAACGAATGGCAATGACTATGTAAGGGTGCTGGGCGCGCGTTACGGAGAGGCAACCCTGAGTGAGTGGCGGGATAACCTTGCGGGCTATCTCACGGTTCAGGGGAAGAGAGATTGGTTTGTCACTGCGGATGCGCCGTCGAACTTGGTCATTGTGCAGGTGGGTGACCCCCCCGAAGGACTTGTCGAGTACGCACGAGTGCAAGGCATTCCCGACGCAGCGTGGCGACTGGTGCGCGAGCCGGGAGGGTCGTAGGCCATGACCAAGACGATGCAGCGCCGAGCACTGCTCGGCGATCTGGAAGTCGTTCTCTACACGGGGTAGGTGGGCATGCGGACGGGGAGTCGTGGCCGACGCGAAAGACTTGCGACGAGCGCAGCGCTCGTTCTGTGCGTGGGTCTTCTTGCTGGACTGGTGGGGTGCACGTCCGACGCCGGCCCCAAGCCGGTGGATCGCGAGTCTCTTGTCAGCGTGCCTTGGGAATTGGTGTCCAAGGACGGAAGTCGGCTGGAGATTCGCATCACCGACGGGGGTTGTTTCGTCTTCGAGCGCACAGACGTCGAGGAGAGCGATGACCAGATTGTGGTTACTGCCCTCGCGCGGAATCTGGAGAACAGCCTCGATGATCCGGCATCGCCGGTGGCGTGCGTGGCGAGAGAGAACCACAAGGCCGCATCGGTCTCTTTGAAAGAGCCCGTGGGAAACCGCGAGGTGAAGCCGGCGCCCGTCTCGAGTGAGTGGACCGACTCCGGCAAATGAACCCCGAGAGCGCCGCGGAACCCGTCTGATCGCGGGTAGAGCCCGCTGCTAGACTCGCCGCAGGCCCCGGTCGCCGCGATCGGAGCCCTTGTTTGCGTGCTCGAACATCCGCTTGCTCCGCTGCTGCAGGCCTCGCCGAGTCTCGACGAGGCCGTGGATGTGCTGCGCTCCGGCGGCACGTTAACCTGCGTCGAACCGGCGCGCGCCGCGGTGGTTGCCGCTCTGGCGCGCGCGCCGGAGGACCGCTGGCTGGTGCTTGCGTCCTCGGGCAGGGAGGCCGAGCGCCTGGAGAGCGAGTTGCGGGGCTGGACGGATACTGCGGTTCTGTTCCCGGCCTCGGAGACGTTGCCGCACGAGCGCTTGTCGCCGCGGCCCGAGACGGTCGCGCGCCGGCTGGCCGCGCTGCGCGCGTTCCGCGAGGGTGCGGCGCGCGTCATGGTCGCGCCGGTGCTCGCGGCGATGCAGGACATGGTTCCCGGAGCCGAGCAGATCGCCCCGGTCGTCGTGCGCTCCGGCGCGCAGCACGACCTTGAAGCGGTGGTGCGCGCGCTTGCGGCGCTGGACTACCACCGCACGGATTTGGTCGAGCGGCGCGGCGAGATGGCGGTGCGCGGCGGTTTGCTCGACGTGTTCCCCCCGACCTTGAACCACCCGGTTCGCATCGAGTTCTTTGGCGACGAGGTGGAGTCGATTCGCACGTTCGCGGTCGCGAGTCAGCGCTCGCTGGAGCGGATCGAACAGATCGAGGCGTACCCGTGCCGGGAGCTGCTTCCAACGACGGAGGTGTGTGAGCGCGCGCGCACCGCGATCGAGCGCTGGCCGACCGAACGCGTCGAGTTAAATCGCCTGGCCGACGGTCAGACCTTCGAGGGTGTCGAGGCGCTCGTGGCGCTGCTTTGGGAGCAGCCTCCGATCTTGCGCGATTTGTTGCCGTCGGGGACGCGCGTGTTGGTGGTCGAGCCCAAGCGCGTTGCGGATCGCGTGACGGAGATGATGCACGAGGTTGAGGAGTTGCGCGGCGCGGCCTGGGGAGCGGCAGGCGAGGGGGGGCGCGCGCCGGCCGCCGGAACACTCGCCGCCCCATCGCGCGCCCTCGGCGACGAGGTCGCCTCGCTCACCGGGTTCCGCGGCGAGGATCCCGTGCTGGAGGCGAGCACGTGGGACGTTGCGCGCGGCGATGTCGCGAAGATGGCGGGCGCGGCGCGCGGGTTGCTGCGCGACGGCTATCGGGTCGTGGCGTGCGCGGCGACCGACGGTGCCGCGCAGCGCGTCGCGGAAGTCCTGGCCGAGCACGACGTTGCGGCCTCGCTCGTCTCCGTCGCAGGGACCGATGATTCGGCGGCGACGACGGTGGTCGCGCCGGTAACAGAAGGCTTTTGGTCTCCGGCAATGCGCCTTGCGTTGATCGGCGAGAGCGACTTGTTCGGCAAGCGGCGCGCGCACCGCGAACCCAAGGCCGGCCGCCGCTACGCGACGCCGCTGGATCTGGTCGAAGGGGACCTCGTCGTGCACGTGGTGCATGGGGTCGGGCGCTATCGCGGCGTGGAGACGCGCAGCATCGGCGACTCGGTCAACGACTACATCGTTTTGGAGTACGCAGCGGGTGACAGACTGTACGTCCCGGCCGATCAAGTGGACGCGGTGTCCAAGTACGTCGGCGGCGAGGTGCCCAAGATGCATCGCCTGGGCACCGGAGACTGGAACCGACAGAAGGCGCGTGTGCGCAAGGCCGTGCGGGACATGGCCGGAGAGTTGATCAAGTTGTATGCGGAGCGCGCGCGCCAGCCGGGGCACGCGTTCTCCTCGGACCAGCCCTGGCAGGCGGAACTGGAGGATGCGTTCCCGTACGTCGAGACGCGCGATCAGCTCAGCGCCATCGACGACGTAAAGACCGACATGGAGCGCACGAGTCCGATGGATCGCTTGATTTGCGGCGACGTCGGGTTCGGCAAGACCGAGATCGCGATTCGCGCGGCTTTCAAGGCTGTGCTGGATCAAAAACAAGTCGCCGTGCTGGTTCCCACGACGCTGCTCGCGCAGCAGCACTACGCGACGTTCTCGGAACGGTTCGCGCCGTTCCCGGTTCGCGTCGCGGTGATGTCGCGATTCGTGGGCGCCAAGGCGCAAAAGCAGGCGCTTGAGGAGATCGCGCGCGGCAAGGTGGACATCGTGATCGGCACGCATCGGCTGCTCCAAAAAGACGTCATCTTCGCGGATTTGGGGTTGCTGATCGTGGACGAGGAGCAACGCTTCGGCGTGGCGCACAAGGAGCGCATCAAGCAGTTGCGCACGAGCGTGGATGTCTTGACGCTCACCGCGACGCCGATTCCGCGCACGATGGAGATGGCCATGTCGGGGATCCGCGACATGAGCGTGATCGATACCCCCCCCGAGGACCGTCACCCTGTGCTCACTTTCGTTGGATCCTCCAGCGATGAGACTCTGGCGCGCGCCATCCGCCGCGAACTCCTGCGTGAAGGTCAGACCTTCTACGTTCACAACCAAGTCCACGACATCGAAAGCGTTGCCGGGAACGTCCGGCGTTTGGTCCCCGAGGCGCGCGTCGGAATCGCGCACGGGCAGATGGATGAGCGCCTTCTCGAGCGCGTGATGCTGGACTTCTGGGACCGCAACTACGACGTTCTGGTCGCCACCACCATCATCGAAAGCGGCCTGGACATCCCGACCGCGAACACGCTGATCGTCGATCGCGCGGACGCGCTCGGCTTGTCGCAGCTTTACCAGTTGCGCGGCCGCGTCGGCCGCAGCCGCGAGCGCGCGTACGCGTACTTCCTTTACCCGCAGGACAGGACCCTCACCGAGCAGTCGCACGCGCGCCTGACGGCCATCGGTCAGTTCACCGAACTCGGCAGCGGCTTGCGCATCGCGATGCGGGACCTGGAGATCCGCGGCGCGGGGAACTTGCTCGGCGGCGAGCAGGCAGGACACATCGCCGCCGTCGGCTACGACTTGTACGTGCGCCTTTTGGCCGAGGCGGTTGAAGAGGCGCGCGGCCACGCGCCGACGCAGAAGTTGGAGGTCAAGATCGACCTCCCGGTGGACGCGCACTTGCCGGAATCCTGGATCGAGCGCGAAGGCCTGCGGCTGGAGGCCTATCGGCGCGTGGCCGAAGCCGAGTCGTCCGCAGCACTGGACGATGTCCGCGTCGAGCTGCGCGACCGCTACGGCGAGTTCCCCGCGCAGGCAGAGAACCTGTTCACGGTGGCCGAGATCCGGTTCGTGGTGGGCTCGCGGGGCGCGCGCACCCTGTCGGCGCACGGCGGCAACGTGCGCATCGAGCCCTTCGTTCTGGCTCAATCCGAGCAAGTCCGAATGAAGCGGCTGTTCCCGAGGTCGCTGTACAAGGATGCGACCTTCACCGCCATCATCCCCATCCCGCCGGACCTGCCCAGTGGGCCGGCCGTATGGCTCCTCGGGGCTCTGCGGGAGCTACTGTCCGAGGACTGATATCCTGCCGGGCGTGAAACTTCGACTGATTTCCCTATCGATTCTGCTCGCCCTCGGCGCCACAAGTTGCGCCGGCATCCTTTCGGCGAGCGCCGCCGTCGTGAACGGCGTCCGTATCTCTGTAGAAGAATTGGACCTGCAGGTCGACTCGACGATGAAGGGCGGTCAGTTCGGTCCCGCGCAGGGCGCCGAGGGCCGCCTATCGGTCGCGCGCCAAGTGCTCGTAGGGCTGATCCAGCAAGAACTCATCACCCAGGAAGCGGCTCGTCGCGGCGTAGTCGCCGACAAGAAGAGCATCGACGAGGAGTTCGCGAAGATCCGCGCGGAATTCGCGAGCGAAGCCGAATTCAACAAGCGGATTGCCGAATTCGGCTACACGATCGATTCCCTTCGTAAGCGCATCGGTCAGCAGATCGTCTTCGAGAAGTTGAAGGTCGTCCTCGCCGGAGAGGTCACCGACGCGCAGGTGCGCGAGGTCTATCAGGCCGAGCAGAATCGTTACCGACAGGTGAAGGTTCGCCACATCCTGTGGACCGTGAGCCCTGAGCGCACCGATGCGAAGGCGCGCGCGGCAGCGACTGCGGCACTGGCGCAGATCAAGGCCGGAGCGAGCTTTGCGGCGCTGGCGAAGAAGGTTTCCGAAGACCCGGGGTCCAAGGCTAAGGGCGGCTTGCTCCAAGGTTTTGTAGCGCTTGCGTCACTTGACCCGACCTTCGGGCAGGCGGCGTGGGGCGCGAAGATCGGAACTGCGGTAGGCCCGGTGCGCAGCCAGTTCGGATATCACCTGATCGTCACAGAGGCCCGGCGAACTCAGCCGTTCTCAGAGGTCGCCGAGGAGATCCGCGCGCAAATGCAGGGTCAGGCGGGGGACAGCGCGTTCTCTGAGTTCTTGAAGACCGAGGTCAAGTCGGCGAAGGTCGTGGTGAATCCTCGCTATGGCGACTGGGATGCCGAGAACAGCACGGTTGTGCCGCATTCCGGGTTCGTGCCCGCCGAGGAACCCAGTGTCGGCGAGCAGCCGCCCGGTGGCTTCGGCGAATTGCCGACGGGCAGTGGCGCGCCTCCTGCCGGTCATCCCTGACGCGCGCCGACCGTAGAAACGAAGGAGGGGCCCGAAGGCCCCTCCTGTCGGTTTCACGCCTCGGTTCGTCGCGCATGTCGCGCGCGCGGCCGGTGGACTGAGCCGGCCCCGAGACGCTCGGTGCGCTGGTGGGATTCCGCCGGGAACCACTCGGTTCCGGAATCCGGCGGTTCGGGAGCGAACTCCTGCGAACCCCGAGCGGTCCCTCTAGCGTTCAGGCACCTCGCAGGTCCTGGAATCTAACGGCAAACGGGACCACCTCCTCTCTAGCGTGACGTAAGTGTGGCACGCCGTCCGTCGCGGCGCCACGAGCCCGGGTACGCTTTTGTGCATGGCACGAATTCTTCTGGTCCTGCCCGGCGCCGGTTCTCCGGAGTTGCTCGCGCTCGAGGCGTGGCAGGCGCTTATGAGTGTTCCCGCGTTCGCTTCACCCGGCGAGGAACTTGCCACGCGATTGCGTCAGTTGGGATACGAAGTAGGCGAACTGGTCGAAGCGGGGCCTTTACAAGATGAACCCGCCCGAGGGGGACTTCCGCTGCTGCATTCGCACGCCGCGATCCCCGAGGGCGCGCGCGCGCTGGCGGGGCGGCTGGTCGAGCTGGCGGCCGAACGCGGCGAGATTGCGTTCATCGGGGGTGACGAGGCCGTCACGCGCGCGCTGACCGAGCGCGGCATGGCGGGTGAGGTCGAGGTCGAGTTCGTCATGGGGCGGGTTCCTCGGGGTCACGCGCTCATCGAACTCGTGAGCGTGATGGCGCGCCTGCGCGGTCCGGGAGGTTGCCCGTGGGACGCCGAGCAGACCCACCAAACACTCGCCGAGCACTTGCTCGAAGAGGCCTACGAGTTGCTCGAAGCGATCGAGTCCGGAGATGAAGAGCACATCGCCGAGGAGCTTGGTGACGTGCTCCTGCAGGTCGTGTTCCACGCGCAGATGGGAACCGATGCAGACGTCTTCGACATCGACGACGTCGCTCGCGGGCTCATCGACAAGCTGGTGCGACGGCACCCCCACGTGTTCGGGGAGGTCGAGGTGTCCGGCCCGCAAGAGGTCGTGCGCAACTGGGACCGGATCAAGCACAAGGAGAAGGGGCGACGAAGCGCCGCCGACGGGATTCCCGAGGCCCTGCCGGCGCTGGCTTACGCGCAGAAGATCCAGCGTCGTGCCGCTTCGTTTGCGCTCGGGGATTTGGTGGATCCCCGAGTCGCCGGGGCGTTGTCGGAACTCGAATCCGCTTCGGAATCTCAGCGCGAGGCGGCGTTGGGCGAGTTGCTCCTGTCGGTGGTCGCCCTTGCCCGATCCTTGGACCTGGACGCCGAGACCGCACTTCGCCGGGCCGCGCGCCTCTTTCGGGATCGCGTCGTCGATGCCGAGCGCCGCGCGCGCGAGACCGAGTCGTAGGAACCGTTACGTGCGGCCGGGCGCGCGCCGCGGCTTGGGCGCGCGCCCGGCCTGACGGACGGCCTGGGACAGCAAGTACTCGATCTGGCCGTTGACGCTGCGCATCTCGTCCGCGGCCCACTTCTCAAGCGCAGCGTGGAGATCCGGGTTGATCCGGAGCGGGAAGCTCTTGCGCTCCGCGGCCATGTCTAGGGCTCCTACTGATGCAGCGTGCCGGTGTTGACGATGGGATGCACTGCCTGGTCCCCAGTGAGTACGACGAGCAGGTTGGAGATCATTGCCGCCTTGCGTTCGTCGTCCAACTCGATGATGCCGTCGCGTTCGATCATCTTCAGCGCCATGTCCACCATGCCCACCGCGCCCTCGACCATCTTCTGACGTGCGGCGACGATGGCGCTTGCTTGCTGGCGCCGGAGCATGACGCTGGCGATCTCGGGGGCGTACGAGAGATGGGAAAGGCGTGTCTCGACGATCGAGACGCCCGCCGACGCAAGCCGCTCTTCGAGTTCCTGCTGAAGCGTGGCGCTTACTTCGTCGATGTTCCCGCTCAGAGACATGCCCGCTTGGTCGTGGCTATCGTAGGGATACTGGGTGGCGAGGTGGCGGATGGCCGTCTCGCTCTGGGTCTTTACGAAGGCCTCGTAGTCGTTGACGTCGAAGATCGCGCGCGCGGTGTCCACGACACGCCAGACGATGACCGCGGCGATTTCGACGGGGTTTCCGCTTGCGTCGTTGACCTTCAGTCGTTCGGAGTCGAAGTTGCGGATACGCAGCGATACAAGGCGGCGCTGTCCGACGGTGAGCGGGTTGGTCCAGTGCCATCCGGTCGCGCGCACCGTGCCCCGGTACCGGCCGAACAGGACGACGACCTTCGCGTGGTTGGGCTGAACGACGAAGAACCCGAGGGGGAGGAAGATCCCCTTGAGCAAGAGCAAGCCGGCCAGGACGAACGCGACTACCTGTGCCGATCCGGCTCGGCCGGAGTTCGCGGTTGCAACCCCCGCGATTGCGAACAGGGCCGCCGAGCCCGCGACCACGGCGAATTCGAGCACGGCGACTGCCGCACCGGGCAGGGTCCGGGCGCTGAGTTCCTCAGTGTGTTGTTGCATTTTCGACCTCCTCATCCCGCGAGTGGTATCAGAATGATATCACCCCGGCCACAGGCGAGGAACAGCGCTTCGGCGCGCGCTACCCTGCGGCACGGGCGGCCGTTGCTAGGATTCGACGGATATGACTTCCTGGGGATGAGAGATGACCGAGATCATTGATGTGCACGCGCGCGAGGTGCTGGACTCGCGCGGAAACCCCACTGTCGAGGTGGACGTATCGCTGGCGGACGGTTCCCTTGGGCGCGCGATCGTGCCCTCGGGGGCTTCGACGGGTGCGCACGAGGCCTTAGAGCTTCGCGACGGAGACGACAAGCGCTACGGCGGCAAGGGCGTGCAGCGCGCAGTCCTCAACGTCAACGAGTCCATCAGGCCCCAGATTCTCGGCGCTGAGGCCGAGGATCAGCGCGCGCTGGACCGCCTGCTGCTCGATCTCGACGGCACGGAGAACAAGAGCGAGCTTGGGGCGAACGCCATGCTCGGCGTATCGCTCGCGACCGCCAAGGCTGCGGCGGAATCTTGCGGGCTGCCGCTGTTTCGCTACCTCGGCGGCGCGAATGCGCACACGCTGCCGGTTCCGTGTCTGAACGTGCTCAACGGCGGCGCGCACGCGGACAACTCCGTGGACGTGCAGGAGTTCATGATCGTTCCGGTCGGCGCGGCGTCCTTCTCAGAGGCAATCCGCTGGAGCGCCGAGGTCTTTCACGCGCTGCGCTCGGTGTTGCGCGCGCGGGGTCTTGCGACGGGCGTCGGCGACGAGGGCGGTTTCGCTCCCAATCTTGCCGCCAACGACGAAGCACTGGAGTTGCTGATGGAGGCGATTCGATCTGCCGGGTTGGAGCCGGGAGAGGAGATGGCCCTTGCTCTTGACGTGGCGGCGACCGAGTTGTTCGAGGACGATGCTTACGACTTCCCCGGCGAGGGGCAACGCTTCACGGCCGCGGAACTTGCCGACCGGTATGCCGGCTGGGTTGACGCTTACCCGATCCTCTCGATTGAGGACCCGTTCTCCGAAGACGACTGGGATGGCTGGGCGTTGGGAACAAAGGAGTTGGGATCGCGCGCGCAGGTCGTCGGCGACGACATCTTCGTGACGAATCCCGAACGCCTCGCGCGCGGGATTGCGTCGGGAGTGGGCAACGCGATCCTTATCAAGGTCAACCAGATCGGAACGCTGACCGAAACGCTCGATGTGATCGAGATGGCCGGGCGCGCGGGGTATAGGTGCATGATCTCGCACCGTTCGGGCGAATCCGAAGACGCGACGATCGCCGACCTCGCGGTAGCGACCGGTGCCGGCCAGATCAAGACCGGTGCGCCCAACCGTGGCGAACGGACGGCGAAGTACAACCAGTTGCTGCGCATTGAGGAGATGCTCGGCGATGCATCTCGCTATGCGGGCAAGGACGCCTTCGGGGGCCGATGATGGGGCGCGAGCGCAGGTTGCCGGCACCGCGGGTCGCGATCTTGATCCTTGTGGTCGGCGGTCTCTTGGCAACGAGCGTGTTGCCGATGCGCCGCTACATTGATCTTCGCGGCCGGATCGCATCCCTGCAGGAGCAAGACCGGGCCCTTGACCGGCAGGCCGAGATGCTTCGCCAACGGAAGTTCCAACTTCGAACTCCCGAGGAGATCGAGCGGATCGCGCGCGAAGATCTGGGGATGGTTCGTCCCGGAGAGGTTCCGTTCGTCGTCATCGACCCGTCATCGACCCCGCGGCTGGGTCCGCCCGTTCCCGCTCCACAAGCCGCACATGAGGATCCGGGAGACAGCTCTTGGCTCACTCGTTGGTGGGCGGCGCTGAGATCCACCGTGCGCACCGTCCGCTAGCTGCGCCATTGACCGTCGTCCCGGCCCCCGCGTAGCATGGCTGTGACTTCCGGCGCAGGGCCGGAATTTCTGCCTGAAAGGGGCTCGATCCGACATATGCCAGTCGAGGTAGGGGCAATAATCGAGGGAACGGTCATCCGCCTGGCGCCGTACGGCGCATTTGTCGAGCTTGAGACCGGGGAAACCGGGCTCGTGCACATCTCCGAAATCGACCGTAACTTCGTTCGCGAAGTGACCGAGCACCTGCGCGAGAGCGACAAGGTCATGGTTAAGGTCGTGGGGATCAAGGAGGGCGGCAAGATCGATCTTTCGATCAAGCAGGCAGCGCCCGACTGGCAACCGGAGCCCCGACGCGTCCGACGGGACCGCGATCCGGAGTTTGAGGGCAAGCTCAAGCGGTTCATGAAGCAGAGCGAGGAGAACCTCGTGGACTGGCGCCGTCAGCGTGAGTCGAAGCGAGGCTGACGCCCCCGGGCGAACCCGACGCGATTGCAGGGAAGGCGGCCCCAAAGCCGCCTTCTCGCATACCGGGGGAGCGATGGGTTAGGTACGCTTCGACGGCGATGGAGCGAATCGAGTTTCCCGGCCACCCTGCCGACGCGCGCGACACCGCTGTGATCGCCGCGCAGATCGGACGGCGCGCGCGAGGTGATGTCGCCGTCGCCGTGCGGTGCGAGTTCGGATTGCCGGCCGTCGTGCGGACATCGCCGCGGCTCGAAGACGGCTCGCCGTTTCCAACGTTGTTCCACCTCGCGTGCCCGGTCGCGGTGCGTGCGATCGGACGCCTGGAGGCCGCCGGAACTATGGGCGCCTACCAACTCCGGCTGGCATCGGACGAGCAATTGCGCGCCGCCTACGGGGACGCGCACCGCCGGTATATCGCGCGTCGGGATTCGATCGAAGTGACGGCGAATTCCGTGTCCGCCGGTGGGATGCCCGAGCGAGTGAAGTGTTTGCACGCGTTGTACGCGCACGAACTCGCCGATGGGAACCCGATCGGTGCGATGGCGCGCGAGGAGATCGAGCCGCTCGAGTGCCCGGGGCCGTGTGTGGTCGACGACGAGGACGGATTGCCGTCGCGCGCGCCTGGGCATCCCGGGTTCGCAGGCAAGAAGCGCCGCAGGTGATGGCAACGCGCTTTGGAGTCGTCGACGTCGGGACGAACTCGGTTCGCGTGCTCGTCGCCGAGGCGGACTCCCGCGACCTGCGCGACGTTGAGCGCGATCTCCTCATCACGCGTCTTGGGGAAGGCGTAGACCGGGAGCGCCGCCTGGGGGACGATCCGATGCGTCGTACGGTCGCGGTGATCGCGGAGTACGTCCAACGTTGCCGCGCAGCCGGCGCGACGAAGATACGTGTGATCGCAACCAGCGCCGTGCGCGATGCGGCGAACCGCGAGGAGTTCCTGACGGCGGTAAAGGACGCATGCGGGATTCGTCCGGACGTGCTGGCCGGGGAGGAAGAGGCGCGCCTTGGGTTCGCCGGCGCGACGGCGAGCATTGCCGCGCCCGAACCGTATCTGGTGCTCGACATCGGGGGCGGCTCGACGGAATTGGTGCGCGGTGCCGCCGGGGCGGAGCGGTTTGTGTCCATGGACATCGGCGCGGTTCGTCTCACCGAGCGCCACATTCACTCGGATCCGCCGACGACGGCCGATCTGGCGCTTGCGCGCGCCGACGCGGAGGAGCATTTGGCGCGCGCGATTCGCGTCGTCGGCGACGAGCCGGTTGGGACGCTCGTGGGGCTGGCGGGGACGATCACCAGCGCAGCGGCGATCCACTTGGGACTCGAAGGCTACGACCGCGACGCGATCCATCACGCGCGCGTGCCGCGCGCGGCCGTGGACGGCATTCGCCGACGACTCTCAGCTCTGACGTCCCAGGATCGCCGCCGTCTGCCGGCCATGCCTCGCGGTCGGGAAGACGTGATCGTCGCCGGCCTTGTGATCCTGGAGTCGGTCATGGATCGCTTCGGTTGCGGCGAGGTCTTGGTGAGCGAAAGCGACATTCTGGATGGAGCCGCGCTTGCGCTCGCACGCGGGCTGATTTCGCCCGAATCGCCCGCCACCCGATAGGGTCTGCCTCGTTTCCCTAGAGAGATCATGTTCAATTCCTCACGTCCTCGCGCGCTCGCGCGTCACGCCCCGGCGGTCATAGTGACCGCGCTGATGGCGATCCTTCCGGCGCAAGCCGGACTGCTCGCCGTGCGTGCGCGCGCCGTCGCGCCGCCGCACACAACGGCGGCGGCTCCGGCACCGTCGGTCGAGAAGCCGGCTTCGGTGCAAACATCCGCGGAGCCGCGTCCTGTGCCGACGCGGGTCGTGCAGGCGCCGCGTCGTGCTGCCGCGCGCGCGCCTTCGGACCGCCTGAGTGTGTTCGGGGGCCTGGGTGCTTGGGTGGACTTGTACGACTACGGAGCGCTCGACCCTGCCCGGGCCGTTGCGATGCTGCGTTCACACGGGGTGCGAACGTTGTACATGCAGACCGCCAGGTACAACAGCGGCTCCGGTATCACGCCGGTTGCCGGACGGTGGCTCGTTGCCGCGCATCGGGCTGGGATCAAGGTCGTCGGGTGGTACCTCCCGGACTACGCCGACATGTCGCGCGATGTTGCGCGCACTGTGGCCGTGGCGCGCGCCCGCATCAGCGGTCACCGATTCGACGCGGTGGGCATCGACATTGAAGAGAAGGCCAACGTCAAGGGGCGCGACGATTGGAATCGCCGAGTTGCGCGCCACGCATCGCTCGTGCGCGCGGAACTTGGACGGTCGTACCCGCTTACCGCCATCACTCCGACGCCGCTGGGAATGGCGGTCGCTCCGGCGCGATGGGCGGGGTTTCCCTGGCGTTCTTTGGCCGCGTCGACCGACGTGATGATGCTCATGAACTACTGGTCCTATCGAACCGATTGCCCCACGAACGCCGATCACTGTGCGTACGGGTACACACGGGGCAATGTGGATCGAGTGCGCGCGCTCGTCGGCAAGTCCGTCCCGATTCACGTGATTGGCGGTGTCGCAGATGTGATCGATGCCGCGGAAGTCGCGGATTTCGCTCATGCCGCCCTTGATTCGCGGGTCTTCGGCGCAAGCCTTTACGACCTGCGCACTACTGCCGATGCTTTTTGGGGACTGCTTGAACGTCTCGCGTGAGGCGGCCCAACAGAGGCCCTGCGCACAACCCAGGACAATGCGATGAAACTGCCCGGTGTTCGTGAACTCTGGTCGAGGTCGTGTTCCGCGGGCCTGATGCTGGCGCTCGTCCTGGGCGCGGTCTTGCTGCCGCTCGAGATGATTGCCGACCGGCAGGGGCGCGCGTCCGGCATTACGACCCATACTCCTTCGGTGTCGCCTTCGGCGTCGCCGGTGGTGCGTGCTCCGTTGCAGGCGGCTCCGCGCCGGGCGTCGCGGGCCCGGACGACGGTTCCGGAAGGGGAGGAGATCTTCTCGGGTTTGGGAGCGTGGCTGGATCTGTACGACTTGAACCTGGACGTTGCGACGACGGTGGCTCGACTCAAGGGTGTGGGGGTCAGGACCCTGTACGTGCAGACGGGGCGATCCATCACTGCGCGCGCCATCGACGCGCGAGTCGGGCGGTGGATCCGGGCAGCCCATCGATCCGGCATCGCGGTCGTCGGCTGGTACTTGCCGTATTACACGGACATTCGCAGGGACGTCGCGCGGACGTCGGTGATTGCGCGCGCGGTTTTCGGCGGCGAGCGCTTTGACGGGCTGGGCGTGGACATCGAGTACCGGGATGCGGTCCCGCGTCTTGGCCTGTGGAATCGAAACGTGCGGTTGCACCTCTCCTTGGTGCGCAGGGAGGTCGGTTCGGACTTCCCGGTGGCGGCGATCACTCCAACCCCGCTGCAAATGCAGGTCGCCGGGCAATATTGGGCCGGATTTCCATGGAAGGCGATCGCGCGGTACAGCGACGCGGTTCTGCTCATGAGCTATTGGTCGGATCGGACGGGGTGTCCGCAGATCGTGTTGCACTGCGCGTACGAGTTCACCAAGGCGAATGTCGAGTTGACCCGGCTTGCTACCGGACGGGCCGATGTCCGCGTTCACGTGATCGGTGGTGTCGGCTCTGAGATCACGACAAGTGACGTGGCCGGGTTCGTGCGCGGTGCGCGAGATGCGAACGCTTACGGCGCGAGCGTCTACGACGTGGCGACGACCCGCGGGGCCTGGTGGCGCCGGCTTCGCGTGCTGCGAACGCTCGGCGAGGCTTCACCGAGCGGCTAGTCGCATCCCGGGCACGCTGCGGGCGCGCTACCATGCGAATGATGATCTCGCGCGCACTGGTTACCGCCGCCACAGTCGTCGCATTTGTCGTGTCGACGGCGACTCCGCTGCGCGCGCAGATTGACACAACTCCACCCGTGGCGACGATTTCGACCACGTCCTCGCTGTCGGGCCCCGAAGAGGTTGCTTTTGATGAGGCGGCTCGCTCAGTGGATTCCGCAAACATCGTGTTGGAAGTCTCGGGATCAGGAGAGTATGTGTCCGTGCGTTTCGCGTGCACCGGTGCCGGCGGTGTCGCGGTTTCGTGCGAGAACGGTCCGGTCCTCCGGGTGGCGCTTGCCCCGCGCGGTCCCCTTGTTGCCGGCCAGACGTATTCAGTGACGGTGAATCCTTCTGGCGCCACCCCGGTGACGGACATGAGCGGAAACCAGGCGGCGACGACGAGCGCGACGTTTCGCGCGTCGGTCTCGGAGCAAGAGACGAGTCTTGGCGTCTTGTTCGGATGGCGCCCCGTGCAAAACGACAAGGCGCTGGGGGGGAGCTATCGCGCCGAGTTCGTGCGCGCGGCGCTTTCTTCCTTCAGCTTCAGCGGCACTTCGGTGAATTGGTACACGAAGACGGGTCCGGCGGAAGGGCGCGCGGCCGTGTACGTCGATGGCGCTGCGCAAGGTACGGTCGACAACTACTCGGCGTCCGAACGATTCGTTCGTCGCTCGTACCGAGGGTTTTCGGGAGGAACTCACCGGCTCATCATTCGTGTCCTCGGCTCGAAGCGGTCCGCTAGTAGAGGAACCTGGATCGCAGTGGATGGGATCGGCGCTGCGGGAGTGGTTCACCGGACGCCGGCCGGGACCTACCGCTGGGGTCTGGTTGCGGACGACGGGGCGCTGGGAGATCAGTACGCAGTGGCCGGCGCGCGCGGATCGAGCGCTAGGTTCACGTTCCGGGGAACGGGCATCGATTGGTACACGAAGACGGGTCCTGATCAGGGACGTGCGGACGTCTACGTCGATGGCTCCCGTCGAGCAACGTTCGACAACTACGCGAGCAGCAGCCATTTCGGCGTACGGCGAACGATTTCCGGGCTGCGCGACGAAGTGCATGCCCTGAAGATCGTCGTTTTAGGCGCGAAGGCATCTGCTTCTCGGGGCACCTTGGTGTCGATTGATTCGTGGCGATTGCGCGCGCCGACCACGGCCTTCAAACGGCTTGGGGTCTGGATCGACATCTGGGACTACGGGGTGAACCGGGGTCTGGATCCGGCCACGGAGATTCCGAAACTGCGGGATCACGGGGTCCGCACGATCTTCATTGAAACCGCGCGCTCTTCGGACTCGTCTGCATTTGTGCGGAAGTCAGCCCTGCCGGGTTGGATCGAGCGCGCGCACGCTGCGGGAATCAAGATCGTGGGGTGGTACTTGCCCTGGTACTGCGACACGATGGACACCGATGTCAGCAGGACGGTTGCGATCGCGCGCTATCGGACTCCGAACGGCCAAGCATTCGACGGGCTCGGGATCGACATCGAGTATCGACGCGGATGCGACTACGACAACCATCTCTTCAACGCCGGGATCGTCGAACACCTTCGGCGGGTGCGCGCCGGTGCCGGCGGCACCTACCCAATCGTGGCTATCACCCCCGCGCCGTTGCAGATGGAGGTCAGTCCGTCGAGTTGGGCCGGATTCCCGTGGGCATCGATCGGCAGGTACTCCGATGCTGTGGCTCCGATGGGGTACTGGTCCTACCGGACGGATTGCGACACGAAGCCGGAGCACTGTGCATACGGGTACTCCTTGGGTAACACAACTGAAGCCCGGAGGTTGACCGGGCTGCCAGTGCATTTGATTGGCGGGGTCGGCGACGACGTCACGACGTCGGAGGTTGCCGATTTTGTGAAGGCTGCCACCAACGCGCGCGCCTACGGCGGCAGCCTCTACGACCTCAGAACTACGAAGTCGAGCTACTGGACGTCGCTCGAGAAACTCACCGGACTCTAGCCGTGGCCGGACTGCGCACCGCCTACCTGGGTCAGTTCGGCGACGTTCATGCCGACCGCATCGCCGGAGCTCTTGAGGAGGCTGGGATCGCCTGGTCCTACAAGCAGCCCGGTTCGCTCACCCGCATGTTCTTCGCCGGCGACTGGGGCGTGCGCTTGTTTGTCGATGCCGACCGACTGCTGGAGGCCAAGGAGATCGTCGCGCGCACCGAGTAACAGATGCCCCGTTGCGGGCATTCTTCGTACAAGGGGCCATCGCGAAGTCTCACCGTGATCCGGCACGGACGGGCTAACCTGCCGCACGCCGGACGTCCGCGCGCGTTCTTCACGGTGAAGGCGATCAACATGGTGCGCAAACTCGCGATTATCACAGCCGCCGGCCTCGTGCTCGGCGTGTTTCCGCTGCGCGCCTCCGGCGCGCTTGCGGCGCCCGAGATCCGGCGTCCGGTCGCGGGGTCTTTCGTTTCCGCGGGACCTGTGGTGGTTTCGGGGCTCGCATCTTCCAGCTCGACCATCGACGTTGTCGACGTTCGCGACGGCAGGGTGCTCGCCACTGCGACTGCGGCAAGCGGCGAGGCGCGCGCCCCCTGGTCGGTTACGGTTCCGCTCGGTGACGGGGCCTGGAGCATCCGCGCCGTCGAGCGGGGAGAGGCCCTTGTTTCCGACTCGGTGTCGTTTACCGCGGACGGTGTTCGTCCGTTCGCTCCGCGCATCGACACGCCGTCGGAGAACGGCGCTTCGGCGGCGGGAACGCCTGCTCGCGTTACCGGCGCAGCGGCCGACGACCGCGGGGTGCTCGCGGTGCAACTCGACTATTGGCTGCTGAACCAGCTCGTGCGCAGGGTCAATGCGGAGTGTGCTTGCGGACAGGCTCAAGTCACTTTCTCGGACCAGTTCCGACCTACGGCGCCGGGGTACTACGTCGTGAAGGCCACGACCTACGACCGTGCAGGTAATCGTTCTGACCCGACGTCTCGCGCGTTTGCGACATTTGATTTCGAGGCAGCGCCCGCAACGCCGGAGTTGACCGAGGTTCCGCCGGAGATCCTGTCGCCGGATACCGGCACGATTCTGGGCGGGAGCGCACCCACGACCGTCAAAGGAAGTGCGCCTCCGGGCGCGCGCGTCGAACTGATCCAAACCACGGCCGGATCGGGGGAGATCGATCGTTCCGCTACGACAATCGCGGATCCACGAACCGGTAAGTGGACCATCAGCCACCGTTTTGGCGAGGGCGAGCACACCATCAGTGCGCAGTCTGTCGACTCGAAGGGGCGCGTCAGCCCGGCATCAGCGGCCGTCACATTCTTCGTTGATGCAACGAAGCCGGGTCTTCGGATCGAGACTGCGAGCGACGACTTGCCGATGACGTTCTTGCCGGGCCAGCCGATCGAGTTGCGCGGGATGGCCGGAGACGATCTTGCGCTTCTCGCGGTGCAACTCGACTACTGGTATCTGGACAAGCTCGTTTTGCGGCAGAACGCGGTGTGCGAATGCTCTCGCCGCACCCAGGCGGTGTGGGTGGATCGTCCGGCGCTGTCGATGCCGGGGTACTACCACGTAGAAGTGCGAGCAATTGATGTCGCCGGCAACCGCTCGACGACCGGCGTCCTCACGTTCATCAAAGCCCCCTAGACGCGCCTGAGAACGCCGGTTCGACTCGGCCTGGGTTAGCATCACCCCGGGCCCGGGTGGCGAAATGGCAGACGCGGGAGCCTTAAAAGCTCCGGCTCCGAAAGGGGCGTGGGGGTTCGAGTCCCTCCCCGGGCACCAAAGGGTGTTCTGTTATCCGATTGTCAGTGCGTAGGTCCCGGCTTGTGGAAGCGTGATCCGCAGGGTGTTGCCGGCGTAGGTTGCTGTTGCTCCGACGACCTGCGGAGCCGCGTCCCAGGCCCCGGTCAGCACGAGTTCCGTCGGGCCGTCGGTTGTGATCGAGCCGGCAATCTGCGCTCCCGTAGCCAACCCCATCCCCGCGAGGTCCAAGGTGCCCGCCGAGAGGTTGGTAAGCGTTGCGGTGAACGTGTTCCGGGGTGCTGTGCGGCCGTTCCCGAGCCACGCGAGGCCGGTCATCTGGTACGGCGTTCCCTGCTCGCCGACGCCGGCTTCGGGGATCGTCAGGACTTCGGCGGTGCCGCGTCCGTTGGTCACCGCATCGATCGTTCCCCATGACTTCGGGTCGGGGCGTCCGTCGGAGAGGTGTTCAACATTGCGGACTTCCAGGCCGCTCACCCAGTACGCTCGATTGAAGCGGTAGCCCAAGTCCAGGCTGGCGTTGTTTACGCTGATCGTGCTCACCGCGCGTTCGAGTGCCGGCCACGTTCGATAGGTCACGCGCGCCGGGTTTGGGTCGCGCCGGAATCGGTTCAGGTAGTTCGCGGCCTCTTCCCAGCGGTCCATAATCGCCGCGGTGTAGTGCTCGGCTCCTACCAGGGCGTACATCCTATGCCGGTATCCGAGTTCGACGAACTTCGCCTGCATTGCCAGGACGCCGCTGATCGGAGCCAACTCGTCGTCGGTGCCGTGGTAGATCACGTAGGGGACGTTGCGCGCGTTTTCGATCACGTTGTAGAGCAGCTCCGCTTGCGCATCCCCACCGTTCGCGCCCTGGCTCGGGTCCGACTCGTTCTGCGGAGTTCCGAGCCACATACCCTGGGTGACCGCTCCATCTTGCGGCGATGCTCCGGCGAAGCGATCCGGGTACAGCATGGGGAACAGCCACGAGGCGAATCCGCCCATCGAGTAGCCGGTCATGTAGACGCGGTCGGGGTCGATCGGGAACGCGCTCATGGCGTCGTCCCACACTTGCAGGAAGTCCTCCTGTCCGCGCCCGACGTACCAGGACGAGGTTCCGCGAGCCGACGGGAAGATCATGATGTTGTTCTTCGCCTCGCCGAACTGGCGCAGCAATCCCGGTACCCACGCCGCGGCGTCGTGCGCGTGTCCGCCGCGGTAGTGCGTCCACCACGTTGCTGGAAGGATGGATCCCGGTCGGTACGCCGAGGGCAGGTAGACGCCGTAGTGCTGAAAGCGGCCTTGGAAATAGTCGTTGATCTCTTGTTCAACGTTGACCGGGGATTCCGACTCGTAGATCCGTTCCCAGTAGCCGGGACGCGGTTCGAAGACCTGCGAGTACCCGGATTGCAGCCGGCCGAGGTCGACCGGAGTGAGATAGCGGTCGATGTTTCCGTCTCGCAGCGCCAGCGACTGGTCTCGGTCCATCCAGATCCGCTGCGGTTCGTCGAAGCGGAAGGCCACATTCAGCAGATCCGACTTTGCGTCGCCGGATTTCACTGCGCTCAGCCCGCCGTTGCCGTCGGAGACGGCGGTCGCGACGGCGATGCGTGGGGTCGAAGGCAGGTCCGTGAGCGCGCTGCGCGAGATCGAGACCTCGATGGCGTTGATGAAGTCCGAGGAGTTCGTCGCGACGGTGATGCACTCGACGCACGACGCGATGGCGACGCCTTCGTGGGACTCCGCGAGCACTGCATTGCCGCCGACGAGGAACGCGTGCTCTGCGCCGGTGGTGATGCCGCCGGGGGCTGCGTATGAACCACCTTGCTTGGTGTCGACGAGCACGAGTGCCGCAGTCGTCGATCCGGTCATGCCGGCGGTTCGGATGAGGAAGTGCAGGGCATCATCGTCTGCTGCGATGCGAACCTCTTCGATGTCGGCTTCGCTTCGGATGGCCGCGTCGTTGACGTTGCCGTAGTGCGCGACGGCACAAACGGTTTCTCCGCATTCCACACCGAATTGCTCTCCGGCGGCCTGGGGCAGCGCTTCGGCGCGGTAGGTGCGCGGCTCAAGGCCGTTTGCCTGGTCGGTCAGTGCGACCCGCGTCGCGTCCTGGCCGTCGTCGGCGCCCCACCCGTCCATCAAGTAGTCCTGATAGACGTATTCGCCTGCCGAGTAGATCGACGTTCCGGCGTACCGAGTGATGTCTCCGGTCCAGTCGGAGATGTTCCCATCGGCGGTTTTGGCTGTGGGCGTCACGGTTGCCGTGGCGGACGTGATGAGTCCGGCGCCGCGCGCGGCTTGCGGTCCGAACAGCGTTAGGTCGGGCACGGCGTCGGGAATCACCGCCTGTCCCAGTCCCGGCGCCAACGCACTAAGAACAGCGACCACGGCAAACAAGCGACCACGCATGTTCGGCTCCCCTCGGTAGAACTCTCGCTACCCCGGTTCGCCCTCGGGTGGGCGGACTCCTTTAGGGAACCTCCACAGGGCAAAGGCGCCGGGGTCGGGGTAATCACCAAAAGGACCTGCGAGGGTGCGGGGCGAACCCACATCCAACGCGAGCGGCGTCGAGCCGTTGAGGGAGGTTGCCGGGTGAGGGCACGACGTTTCGTTGCCGGTGTTGTTGTGATGCTGATGCTTCCGGTGGCGTCGCGGGCCGGCACCGACGATCCCGCCGCGTGGGTGGACCCCTTCATCGGGACGCTGGTGCCCGGCTTCGTGAATCCTGGACCCGTGTTGCCGCACGGCATGGTCGCGCTGGGACCCGACACCGAAGGGCCCCTCAACTACGGCGGCTACTACAGGCACAACTCCCTCATCACCGGGTTCAGTCACATACATATGTCGGCGGGCGTGCCGCGCGGAGCGCAGATCCCCCTGATGCCGGTGACCGGCGAGGTGCTTGGAGGAGACCTGTCCGACATTGGGTGGACTCAGCCGGTCCCGGCCTACTCTTCTGCGTTCGATCATGCGACCGAAGTTGCGGAGCCGGGGTACTACGCGGTTCAGCTCGATCGGTACGCAATCGGAGCCGAGCTGACCGCGACCGAGCGCGCGGGGATGCACCGGTACCGCTTCCCGGCCGGAGTTGCATCCAAGATTGTGGTGGACGTGGGTCGGGACTTGGGCGGTCGTCATCCTGCTTCGGCGACCCTTGTCGACGACCGGACGCTTGCCGGAAGCATCACAACTTCGACCGGACCGAATCACACGATTCACTTTGTGGCGCGCTTCGACCGTTCGGTGCTTGCCGCACATTCGCTGGAGGGCGAGCTGCTGATGCCGGGGTCCACCCTTTCCGCGGACGGCGCAGGTGTAGTGCTGGACTTCGGCAGCGACGGCGGGGTGTTGGTAGCGAAGGTTGGGATCTCCTACGTAGACCAGGCCGGCGCGGCGGGAAACCTGGACGCGGAGATTCCCCGGTGGGACTTCGACGAAGTTCGGAGCGATGCCGTGGCCGAGTGGAGGCGCGCGCTCTCGCGCGTGGAGGTCGAGGGGGGAACGGCCGCGGAGCGGATCTCGTTCACGACGGCTCTCTATCACTCGCAGTTGTTCCCCAACGTCGCGAGCGACGTTGACGGCCGATACTTGGGGGCCGATGGGGAAATCCACTCCGGTAATCGCCCCCACTACAGCCACTTCTCTCTATGGGACAGCTATCGCGGGCAGAATCAGCTTCTCGCCGAGATCGATCCGGTCGCCTACCGCGACATGATCGGATCGCTTCTGGACTTCCACCGCCAGTCTGGATCGCTGCCTCGTTGGCAACTCGCCAACCGGGATCAAGGTTCGATGTCGGGGGATCCGGTGATCCCGTTCGTCGCGGAAGGATGGTGCCGAGGGCTCGTCCCGGACGACGCGAAGCCGGAGCTGTTTGAAGCGATGCGCGAGATGGTGGAGCGACGACCCGAATACATCGAACATGGATATCAGCCTGTTCGTCCCCCGGAGTCGTCTTGGGAGGTCTACGAGGGAGGACCCGGGAGTACGGGGACGAGTCTGGAGTACGGTGTTGCGGAATTCTCGCTCGCGCTCATGGCGGATCGGTTGGAGCGCGAGACCGATCGCGACACGATGGTCGCGCGCGCCATGAACTATCGCAATCTTCTGGATCCGCAGACGGGTTGGATTCGTCCGCGATTCGCCGACGGATCGTGGCTCGAACCCTTTCACCCCGAACTGGGATATGGATTCCAGGAGGGCACCTCCTGGCAGTACTCCTGGCTGGCGATGCAGGACTTGCGGGGGCTGTTCGATCGGATGGGTGGCGATTCCGTAGTGCGGGATCGGCTCGACACGCTGCTGGCGTTTCCGGCAACCGCAACGGTGCCGGTTCTGCCTGCGAAGGCGCAGAACCAGGCGACGGTCTTCGGCATTGCCTATTACGGCAATCAGTACGCGCCGGGCAACGAACACGATCTGGAGGCGCCGTTCCTCTATAACTACGCGGGCGCGCCGTGGAAGACGCAGGCGTCCGCGCGAGGCGTGGTGTCGGTGTTCACCCCGACTCCGGACGGACTTCCGGGCAACGACGACCTCGGCGCCTTGTCGGGCTGGCTGGTATGGGCGATGCTCGGCATCTATCCGATGACGCCCGGCGCTCCCATGTACACGGTTGCAAGTCCGGTGTTCACTTCGGCTGTGGTGCATCGGCCGACCGGGGATCTAACGATTTCCGCCCCGAACGCTTCGACGACGGCCAAGTACGTGCAGAGCGCGACGCTGAACGGAGCGCCGCTTGATCGGGCGTGGTTCACGGAGTCGGATCTGCAGGACGGCGCGACTGTGACTCTGGCGATGGATGCGATACCCAACGTCGCATGGGGAGCCGCGCCCCAGGATGCCCCGCCGTCGGCAAGCACGCACGCGTTGGACGCGTTCGGCTGCGGCGGGTGATTCGCCTAGCGTGAGGTGGTGCTTCGCGGTTCCTTGCGCGCATCCGTCTCTTCGGTGCGAGCAGGGCGCTCGACCTCGGGGGCGATCAGGTCCGCGAGGCGAGCGAGCGAGCGTTCGATCTCATCGACGCGATCATCTTCGGCCCTGATCTGGTCGGCCATCAGCAGGCTTCCGCCGGTGACTGCGAAGACGAGCGTAGCCAGACCGGCGCTCGCAAGATACGGGATCTGGCGCGCGATTACGGGTTCCAGGCTGATCTTCAGATAGCCGATCAGCGCGGCTGCCGCAGCGGCTGTGATGAATCCGAGGCCGGCGATCAGTCGCCAGCGGCGGGTCGGTGTCGGCATGGCTTCCTCCTCGGGGTGCATCAGGTCATTGGATGTGGCTGCGCGCGCGCGCGCAGCGAGGCCGGCAGTGCGCGCGCGCCGTCTCCTTCTGGGGCCTGCATAGCTGAGCGCTGCGGGAAAAGCGATCGCCACGGCAACGATGCCCGTCCCCACGATTCCGTGCGCGGCCGCAAGAGCGTTTCCAAACGTGGTTGCAGGCCCAGTGGATGGAGACGGCGCCGGATTGGCTGGGGACGTCGCCGGCGATGGTGGATCGAAGTTTGGAATGCTCGGCTCGAAGGGGGCGAGATCTCCAGGAGAGAGAGTCTCGGTGGGCGTGGGGGTTGGAACAGGGGTGGGCGTTGACGTGGTTGTCGGAGTCGGCGTCGGCGTGGGGGATGCCGTGTGCGTCGGCGTCGGAGTCGGCGTGGGTGAGGGAGAAGGGCTTCCCGTCGGCAGCCCCGGGACGTCCGACGGCAGCGGCACTTGCGCGCGCGCGCCCGGAGCCCCGACCCAGGCGGCGGCGACAACGACCGCCGCGATCGCGATCGCCTGCAGCGCGCGCGCGATTCTAGGCACGCGGCTTCGCCTTTCGCGCGGCACGCGCTGCCGATCCCAAGTAGGACTCCTGCAGTCGCGCGGCCATGTCGCGAACCTCCGAGGGGCCGGCCTCTGAGATGATCTCACCCTTCTCGAGCACGTACGCGCGATTGGCGAGTTCCAGCGCCAGCACGTTCTGCTCGACTAAAAGCACCGAGACGCCGAGGTCGGTGTTGACTTGGCGGATGAGATCGAACGCGACCTCCGTCATCGATGGAGACAAACCCATCGATGCCTCGTCCACCAAGAGTAGCTCCGGCTCGGACATCAGCGCGCGCCCCAGCGCGAGCATCTGCTGTTCTCCTCCCGACAGCGTTCCTGCAAGCTGTTCCTGGCGATCGGCGAGCACCGGAAACGTCGTGAACGCGCGCTCGAGGTTCCGCTCGACGCGCGCGCGGTCGCGCCCGATTACCCACGCGCCGAGTTCGAGGTTCTGGCGCACGGTGAGATCGCGCAACATGCCGCGTCCTTCGGGCACCATCGCGAGCCCCCGCGAAACGAGTGCTTCCGGTGAGTGGCGAGTCACGTCGGCGTCTTTGAAGAACACTCTCCCCCGGATTGGTTTGAGCAGACCGACGATCGTCCGCATCGTGGTCGTCTTGCCGGCGCCGTTGGATCCCATGAGCGCGACGATCTCGCCTTTGGACACGGTGAGCGAAACTCCGTGAAGGACGACGAGCGAGCCGTAGCCGGCGAAGAGGCCGTCCACCTCTAAGAGCGCGCGAGATCCGGCGTCCATCACGCGGTCTCCAATGCAACGGCTGCCGCGCGCCGCACGGTCGCCGATCGTCCGAGGAATGACGTGACGACCCTCGGGTCGGTCGTCACTTGCGCAGCGGTCCCTTCGGAGATCAGTTTCCCCGACTCCAGGCAGTAGATGTAGTCCGACACCCGCGCGATTAGCGGGACGTGGTGCTCGATGACCAGGAGCGTCAGTTCGAGTTCATCGCGCAGTGCGAGCATCTCGTCTCCGAGTCCTCGCGCCTCCTCCGGCGAAATGCCGGCGGAGGCTTCGTCGAGCATCAGCAACTCGGGCCCTGCCGACACCGCGGCTGCGATTTCGGCCCGGCGCATCAGGCCGTAGGGGAGGTCGCCGACGCGCTGCCCGGCGAGTTCGGTAAGGCCGAAGACGTCCATTGCCGCCGCCGCCCGACGCCGCAGTTCGGCTTCGGTTCGCCCTGCCGCACCGAAGCCCAGGATTCCGAGCGATGCGGGGTACGCCGCAAGCCAGTGCTGCGCGAGCAGCATGTTCGTCTCGATCGACTCGGCGCGGAGTAAACCCATCTGCTGCCATGTGCGTGCGACGCCGAAGCCGGATCGCGCGCTATCGGCTTCTGCCAGCAGTTCGCGGCCGCGGAATCGCACCGAGCCGGTTGCGGGAGCGAAACCACCGACGACGTTGAACAACGTCGTCTTCCCCGCGCCGTTGGCCCCGATCAGCCCCACGACTTCACCACGTCGTACTTCGATGCTCACCGAGTCCAGCGCCTGCACGCCGCCGAAGCGGACGCAGACATCGCGGGCCTCAAGCAATGCCGGCGACGGCATTCGTAGCGAAAGCGCGCGCGGGACGCGACGGATGAACGCGGCTGCGCGCGCGCGTTCTTCGATCACGTTTGGGTCGATGTCTGCGAGCGCTGTCGACGCATCCTTGCTCCCGGTGGTCGAGCCGAACATCCGGTTTCCCAGACGAGTCAGCAAGCTGCCCAGTCCGCCTGGCAGCGAGACCACAACTACGACGAGCAGCCATGCGGCGATAAGGGGCGCGCGCCGCCCGAGGTCGATATTGAGGCCGCCGATCGTCTTGGGGACGAGTTCGGGGAGTGCGAGCAGCAGCGCCGATGACGCCAGAACGCCGATCCTCGAACCGACGCCGCCGACGATGACGATCGCGACGAGATTGAGTGACAGGTAGATGTCGAACGACGATGGGGTGCCGGCGCCGACCACGTAGATGAACATCGATCCGGCCACACCTGCGACCGCCCCGCTCACCGTGTAGGCGAGCAGCTTGGACGGTCCGGGCTCGACGCCGAAAGATGTCGCGCGCTCCTCGGAGTCGCGCACCGCGGCGAACGCCCGCCCGGCTTTCGTTCCTCGCACTCGCATGTCCACCCAGTAGGCGAACCCAAGCGCAGCCAGGGCGACGTAGTACATCGCTCGGTCGCTTTCGAAGGGCACGGGGCGATCGATCATCAACCCTGCGGATCCTCCCGAGAACCACTGCTGCCCGAACAGGAACTTCTCGGCGACGACGCCGAACGCCAGCGTCGTCACTGCGACTTGGAGGCCGCGGATCCGAAGGCTGGGCAACCCGGTCCCAGCGGCGACCAAGCCGCCGGCCACCGCCGCCCCCGCGACTGCGATTGGGAGGGGGAGTCCTCGAACCGCGAGGTTCCCCGCAACGAACGCTCCCACCCCGACGAACGCCCCTTGTCCGAGCGACATCTGCCCGGCGTGGCCGACCAGAGTGTTGAGGCTCATCGCCGCGGTGGTCTTGACCAGGATGACCGAGAGCACGAATGCCTTGCTCGGCATCGCGATAGGCATGAAGCAGACGAAGGCGGCCGCAGCGGCGCCTGCTAACCATCGGGGGTTCGCGGCGAATCTAGGCGCGCGCACCGAACAGCCCCCGCGGGCGCACCAACAACGTCGAAAGGATCAGAGCGAACACGACCAGGTCCGTGATTCCGCCCCCGCCGATGTAGCCGCGCGATAGCGACTCGGCGACTCCGACGATGAGGCTGCCCACGATTGCGCCCTGTACCGAATCCAAGCCGCCGATGATGGCTCCGGCAAGCGCGCGAATCGAGAACAGAGTCTGGTGAAACGGAACCAGCGCGCCGAACTGGGGGACCAGGATCACTGCTGCAAGACCGCTTAGGACTCCGCCCAGTCCCCATGCGAAGCGGTAGACGCGTGTCACCGGTACGCCGAGAACGCGCGCGACGTCGGGGTCGGCGGTGGCGGCAAGGACCGCAAGCCCGAATCGGCTGCGAGAGAAGAAGAAATACATCCCCGCTGCCGTCGTGCCGGCAAGGAGCATGGCCGTCAGGTTCGTGGTGGACAGCACCGCGTCCCCGACTGAGATCGATGCACTGCCGACCGACGACGGGTACGACTTGATGTTGAACCCCCAGATGGTCCCCTCGGTGTAGGTGAGGCCGAGAGCGATACCGAGCGTCACGACGGCGCCGGCTAGCGGCGGTCGACCTTCAAGGGGCCGGATCGCGTACCGCTCAACCACAATGCCCAGCACGCCGGCGAGCGCGACGCCGATTAGTGCCGCCAATGCGACCGGCATCCCGCGGTCGTGCAGCGTCCACGCAAGAAACATGCCGAAGGCGCCGATTTCGCCTTGCGCGAAAGACAGGACTTTCGATCCCTTGTAGACCAGAACGATGCCGACCGCCATCAACGCATAGGCGGCACCGCTGGCAAGCCCGATCAGCAGATACCCGAGCATGCCTCACCTAGAAGGTATTCCGGAACGTTCCAACCTGTTCCCAGTGGTCTCCCGCCTCTCTGAATTCCATGATCACGTTGGAGCCGATTCGCACACCGGGGCCGAAGTCCAGCGGTGCCCAGATCTTCGGAGTGGCGTGCAGGTTCTGGAACGCCGCGCGCAAGGTGTCGTGCCCCAGGTCGCGACCGGCCGCCTGCAGTGCCGCGGTGAGAACTTCGCCGAATCCCCACCCTACGACGCCGATGTCGTCCGGCTCCTGATTGTACCGCGCGCGATAGACGGCCTTGAATTCGTCCACGGCGGGGCTCGACAGCGAGGACCAGGGCGAGAACGCGCGCGCGTTCTTCATTGCGCCGTCGGAGTTACCGATTTGCAGAACTTGGTTGAAGTTCCACGATGGGGCGCATGCGAACCAAATGGGTAGGTACGCGGCCGCCTGCGCTTGCTGGGCGATCTTGATGATCGTCACCGGCGCCGCATACACCCAGACGACTTCGGCGTTCGCGCGTTTGAGGTTGAGCACGGTGCTGGAGTAGTCGTTCCCGTTCGGGTCAATTCGCTCCTCCGCTACGAGCGCGACGCCCTTTTCCTTCAGGCGCGCGCGCATCGCCTCGGTGCCGGGGACGGTGTCGGGGGCGTCGTCGCGAACGACAGCGGGCCGCTTGCCTTTGAGATCGCCGGTGGTGAAGTAGTCGGCGATAAGTCGTCCTTGCTCCTCGACGCCCATCACGGCGCCGAACGTGTTCGTCCAGCGTCCGCCTTTCTTCAACTCTTTGGCACCGAGCGGAACGATCAGAACGTGGGGGAGGTTCTCATCGTTGAGGAACTTCACGACGGTTGCCTCCACGTACGTGCGATCCATGATCAAGTAGACGAACGCCTGCTCGTTGATGCAATCGCGCGCGCGCGCCTTCGCGGTCGCCGGGTCGGACTCGGTGTCCTTGACGAGGAGTTGCACATTGCGCCCGTGAATGCCGCCCTTGGACGCAAGGTGTTCCCAGTACACGTTGACGCCCTTTTCCCAGTCGGTCGGAACCGGTGATGCGCCCGTTAAGGGAACGAGATAGCAGACGGTGATGGTCGTGTCGGTCACACCGGGGTGCGGACCGGGGGCAATAGGAGAGTTCTCCGTGCCGACGGAGGTGCGCGTCCGATTGATCCGGCCGTCCGGTGTCCGCGGCAGATCGCCCGGTGAAGCCGAAGGATCGAGGCCTGGGGACCAGGTGGGGTCGATCGGCCCGGTTGTCGTCTGTGGGGACTCGACGGAGTCGTTCGAGCCCGCGAGCATGCGTGAATCGAGATCCGGCGCCCAGCGCGCGCCGCACGCGGGAAGTAGCAGCGCGGTAAGGCCGAGAGCCGTGAGAGCCGCGCGGCGGTGCGAGGCCGGTCGCGCGCGACCGCATCTGCGGGAAACAAGAGAACGACAAGAAGCGGAATCGCGAAACACCCGCCCTCCCTTCACCTTGGCGAACTCTCGGCCCTCGCCGGTCTGCATGTCGGGTCCTTCACAGAACGTCCGCTGTTCTCACGAGGTCGCGTCCGAGTACTGCCTCGACCGCGAGGTACGCGGACTGCGCGCATCCGTCCGTTCCGGTGCTGTACTCCTGCGTCGTATCGCCGGCGATAAACAGACCTTTGATCGGGGTGCGCGGACCCGGTCGATGGTCGCCGTACCAGTCGATGGTCCGAGCCACACCGTCTACGACGGGGAAGAGCCTGGTTGTCGTCCACTCGGCCTTCGAGAGATCGAGGCCGGGGAACAGGCGCTCCAGTTCCCGACGCATCTTCTCCCCGAACTCCCGCATGTCGAAGTCGCCTTCGGCCAGCGTGGCGCTCGTGAGAACCTGTCGGCCCACGGGGGCTACCCCGAATGAATGATCCAGTTCGCTGATGAGGAGGTACTCGGAGAACTCGCGTAGTTGCGATCGAGGCACAAACACCCATGTATTGAGTGCCGCACCTGTCAACGTCTGCGGTCCGCCGCAGATAAGCAGCGCGAGACTGGATGAGGCCTTGCGTCCCTCGGCAACGCGGTTGAAGAATTCCGGCTGCGCGTCGACGACTTGGTCGTCGAGCAGGAAGCCGAGATCGAATGCCGGGGCGGTGTGTATCACCGCGTCGGCAGGGATGTGCCGGCCGTCGACGGTGGCCCCGGTTACGCGGCTCTCACCCGTCGGCTCGGCCTCTGTCGTGATCCTTTCCACCCGACTTCCGAGCAGAACTTCGCCGTTGTGAGTTGAAACGATATCGGCGAGCGCCTGGCTCAGTCTTCCGAAGCCGCCGTGCGGGTAGAGCACTGCTGTGGTTCGGTGCTTGTCGAGCCCCCGCCGCAGCAGCTTCATGCACAGCAGGAGGTCGCCTGCGGAGTTCGCATCGAGGTCGACGGTTGTCTGATAGCCGGCGGCGAATCCCTCGACAATGATCTCGGTTGCCTGCGGGCCTAGATTGAAGTCGGCGAGCAGCCGGCGAAGCGGAACCCTGCCGTACCGCTGGATGGCCTCCTCGGTGTCTATCTTCCTTGCGAACCTGTCGAATCTCGCGAGTTGAAGCTTCTGTTTGAGGCCGATGTAGTTGTACGCACTCAGCGACTGCCTGAAGGTGACGGGAGCTTGGTGCAGCCGGCCGTCTCCCATGAAGTGCGCCATGGGAAGCGGGCGGATGTCGGCGCGATCCCAAGCGCCGGTTTCCCGTAGCAGTCGCTCGAAGAAGCCGTTGCCACCCAGGGCGTGGTGGCCGAAATCAGGCCGGTACTCGCTCCATCGCTCGTCGGCCCACCCCCATTCGGATGCGGTGCGCGTCGCGGCCCGTCCGCCGACGAACGGATCGCTTTCGACGAGAGTGACTTGGATTCCGTTGTGGGCGAGTAGTGCCGCAGTTCCGCAGCCGGCTACTCCGGCGCCGACGACGACCACTCGCATTCTTTCGGTCTGCATCAATTCCTCCTGTCGGCGTGCGTGTTTCGCGCGTGCGCTAGAACGAACTTCGAAAAGTGCCGACCTGTACCCAATGGTCGCCGTCCTCGCGGAACTCGATGATCGAGTCGGTTCCGACTCTGCGATTGGGGCGGAAATCGAGTGGACCCCAGGTCGTCGGCGTTACCGACAGAGTCTGGAATGCCGTGCGGAATGAGTTGTAGCCGAGGTCCTTGCCCGCCTTTGCGAGCGCGGCATGCATGACCTCGCCCAAACCCCAGCCGATCAGTCCGATGTCGTCGGGAGCTTCGTTCGGGTACATCTCGGCGTATGCACGCTTGTAGGTGCTTGCGGCGGGGCTGGAGAGCGCCACCCACGGGGAGAACGCGCGCGCGCCCTTAAGCGCTCCGTTCGAGTTGGCGAGCTGAAGGACCATGTCGAAGTTCCAGGAGGGAGCATCTGCGAACCACACCGGATCGTATGCAGCCGCGTGCGCCTGCTGAGCGAGTTTGATGAGCGTTGTCGGAGCCATGTATGCGACGACGACCTCGGCGTTGGCTCTCTTGAGGTTCAGGACCGTTTGAGAGAAGTCGTTTCCCTGACCGTTGATCGCCTCTTCCGCAACCGCCTTCCGCCCGCGCTCGACAAGCCGAGCCTTGAAGAACGCGGCGAACGGAATGGCGTCGGGGACGTCTTCGCGAACGATCGCCGGGCGCTTGTTGGACAGGTCTCCGGTTGAGAAGTAGTCGGCGACGAGGCGACCTTGCGCGCGGTGGTCCATCGAGACGACAAACGTATTCCTGTTCTTCGACCCGGAGTTCATGGCGGTCGTGGGTGGTCCGAAGGTAAGTACGTGAGGAATCCCCTGGTCGTCCAGGAACTTGCTGAGGGCCGACATCACTTCAACGCGGTCCATTGTGTAGAAGCTGAATGCGCCCTCGTTGATGCAGTCCCGCGCGCGCGCCAAAGCTTCGGCTGTGTCCGACTTCGTGTCCTTGATGATGAGCCGGATGTTCCGCCCGTGCACTCCGCCTTTCCTGCGCAGGTAGTCCCAGAACGCGTTCACACCCTTCTCCCATGCCGTCGGAAGAGGAGAGGCGCCCGTCTCGGGCATCAGCACGCACAGCGTGATCTCTGTGTTCGTTACTCCGGGATGCGGTCCTGCGTCGCCGGTGACGGTGAGGCCTGAGCGCGGGCCGGTCGTGCGGGTCGTCCAGGACGGGGGTGACGTTTGAATTCCCCCGACCTCTTGCAGAGCGTCGGTGGTCGAAGGAGTCGGCGAGTCGCCGGAGGACGCGACCAACTCGCCGGCCGCGCGCGCGTCCTCTTGCGCCGTCCACCGAGCGCCGCAACTCGACGCAACGATCATGACGGCGAGCAGGACGCCCCATGCGCGCGCAACGCGAACACGAGCTCCGAAACGAAACACACGCGCTCCCCTCACCCTGACGAGCTCTCGCTTAGGAACTTGCGCTCCCGGCGGTGTTCGCTACTCGCTGCCCTCTCACGAGGCGTTTGGACGGTAGCACTCCGGTGCAAACAGGGTCAAAGGTGAGATCCGCGACGACGGTAATCGTTGGGTGTCTTGCCCTCGCGTCGCCTACGCGGTGCGCGGGTTCGGCGCGGCCGCATCGATGGCGTAGCGATCGATTGCGTCGGCCGCCTCCGCGGGACTCGCTGCTCCGTCCGCAGCTATCGCGTGCAACACGGCGACAACGACGTGCGCGGCGTCGGTTTCGAAGTGGCGTCGAAGCGCCGCGCGCGCGTCGGAGCGTCCAAAGCCGTCGGTTCCCAGCGGAACGAACCTGCCCGGGATCCAGCGTGCCACTTGGTCGGGGACGGCCGTGACGAAGTCGGTTACGGCGATGAACGGGCCGGAGGCCGTTCGCAGCGCGTGCGTGATGTACGGAGTCGCGGCCGATTCGCCGGGATGCAGGCGCGCGTGACGATCGACTGCGAGTGCGTCGTCACGAAGAGCCTTGTAGGAGGTGACGCTCCAGCATTCGGCCGCGACGTCGTGGTCCTGCGCAAGCAGTGCGCGCGCCTCCAGCGCCGCCCCGCACGCCGTCCCGCTGAACAGGATCGTCGCGCGCCGGTGGGGACCGGACGGAGCTTCGATGAACCGGTACAGCCCGCGCAGGATTCCATCTTGCACGCCGGACGGCATCGCCGGCTGCGGCATAGTCTCGTTGTAGAGCGTGATGTAGACGTAGCCGTCTTGCGGAGACTCTCCGGTCATCCGCGCCACCCCGTCGCGGACGATCTCGGCGACTTCGTAGGCGAAGGCGGGATCGTATGCGCGGCAGGTTGGGATCACCGACGCGAGCAACAGGCTGTGGCCGTCTTGGTGCTGAAGCCCTTCACCGTTCAGCGTGGTGCGTCCCGCGGTCGCCCCGAGCAAGAAGCCGCGCGCGCGCGCATCTGCGGCCGCCCAGGCAAGATCCCCGATGCGTTGGAATCCGAACATCGAGTAGAAGATGTAGAAGGGGATCGCGTGCTCGTCCCAGGTGGCGTAACTCGTGCCTGCCGCGGTGAAGCTCGCCATCGATCCGGCTTCGGTGATCCCCTCTTCGAGAATCTGTCCGTCACGCCCCTCTGCGTACGAGAGCAGCAAGCCGGCATCGACCGGCTCATACAACTGCCCGTGCGGCGCGTAGATCTTGAACGTGCGGAACAAGGCGTCGAGCCCGAACGTGCGAGCTTCGTCCGGCACGATCGGGACGATGCGCTTGCCGATCGACGGGTCTCGGAGCAGGTTCCGGAGCATGCGCGCGAAGGCCATAGTTGTCGACGCAGATTGCTCACCTGAGCCGAGCCGGAATTCGGCGAAGACGGAATCCTGCGGCGCGGCGAGCGCGGCGGCGCGCGCCGTCCGCCTCGGCACGAAACCGCCGAGCGCGCGCCGCCGCTCCAGCAAGTACTCGTGCTCGGGCGTTCCCGGCGCCGGGCGGAAGTAGGGCGGCACTTCATCGCGAAGCGACTCATCGGAGATGTGGGTCTCGAGGTGCAGCCGGTCACGGAGCGTGAGCAACTGATCGT
This sequence comes from Actinomycetota bacterium, assembly GCA_041658565.1. Taxonomy (NCBI): domain Bacteria; kingdom Bacillati; phylum Actinomycetota; species Actinomycetota bacterium. Next base: position 227,309 of record JBAZZY010000002.1, read on the forward strand.
GCGACATCTTCTTGATCTGGTGCGTGACGTTGCGCGCCTCAATCTCTGAGCCGAGAGTCCAACCCTTGATCGTCTTGGCCAAAACGACTGTGGGCGATCCCGAATGCTCAATCGCGGACTGATAGGCGGCGTACACCTTGCGGTAGTCGTGCCCGCCGCGCGGCAGGCGCCGCAACTCGTCGTCGCTCATGTCCGCGACCATGGCTTGGAGGCGAGGATCGGGCCCAAAGAACCGCTCGCGAATGTACGCGCCTGACTCGACGGCGTACTTCTGGAACTCGCCGTCGACGGTGCTGTTCATTTTGTTGACGAGGATGCCGTCGGTGTCCATCGCCAGCAGATCGTCCCATCGCGATCCCCAGATGACCTTGATGACGTTCCATCCGGCACCGCGGAATACCGCTTCGAGTTCCTGAATCACCTTGCCGTTGCCGCGCACGGGACCGTCCAGCCGTTGCAGGTTGCAGTTCACGACGAAGATGAGGTTGTCGAGCGACTCGCGCGCGGCAAGGGACAAAGACCCGAGTGTCTCCGGTTCGTCGCACTCACCGTCGCCGAGGAAACACCAGACCTTCGACCCGTCGGTGTCGGCGATGTCTCGATCCCGCAGGTATCGGTTGAAGCGGGCTTGGTAGAGCGCGGTGAGTGGACCGAGTCCCATCGAGACCGTTGGGAACTGCCAGAAGTTCGGCATCAGCCAGGGATGTGGGTACGACGAGAGCCCCCCTCCGCTGAGTTCCCGGCGGAAGTTGTCAAGGTGCGTCTCGTCGAAGCGACCTTCGAGGAATGCGCGCGCATAGATTCCGGGAGCCGCGTGGCCTTGGAAGAAGACCTGATCTCCGCGCGATCCTTCGTCGCGGCCGCGGAAGAAATGGTTGAAGCCCACTTCATAGAGCGTCGAGGAAGACGCGTACGTGGCGAGGTGACCCCCGAGCCCTTCCGATCGCATGTTGGCCCGCGTGACCATCGCCACTGCGTTCCAGCGGATGAACCGACGGATGCGTCGCTCCATGTCCTCGTCGCCTGGAAACGCCGGCTCGTGGTCGCTCGGAATCGTGTTGACATACGGCGTCGACACGGTCGCGGGAAACCCCACTTGCAGTTCGCGCGCGCGCTCGAGCATCTTCATAAGCACGAAGCGCGCGCGCGCCTTGCCCCTAGCCTGGACCAGGGAGTCGAGCGACTCAAGCCACTCGTCGGTCTCCGTCGGGTCGGCGTCGGGAACCTGGTAGGAGAACCCATCGATGATCGCCATGCGCACCCCTCCCGGGTGGTTCACGCCGGCCGGCATCTCGCGCAGGCGTGGCGCTTGCGTACGGCTCGATCGTAGTGCACCTTACCTACCGGCATTGGGGTCAATCTCACCTATCGGCAGCGTCGGATTTCCGACCACTCTAGGGCGATAATCGGCCGCAGGAGGGGGCCCGGAGCGCGTTGGGAGGACGGTCGCACCGGGTCGCAGCGCCGGACGAGAGCCGTTCGCGCTGCTGTTGCGAGGGTCTCTGAAGGGAGCGGTGGGGTATGAGAAGCAGGACTCTGATCATCGTCGTCTCGTTCATCGTGGGTGCGGTGATCGGGATCGGCGGGGCGCGCCTGGGGGCCTCAACCAGCAGTGACCTGACGAAGGTCGCCTCCGCGCGCGGACTCAGCGGCACCGAGGCTCAAGCGGCGCTCAAGACGTTCGTCGCTCCAGGAAAGTACGACGAGTACTACCTCATGGCATCCGGAGGGCATTCCGGACAGATGGCGGTTATCGGCGTGCCCTCGATGCGCCTGCTCAAGATCATCCCGGTGTTCTCGCCTGATCCTTGGTCCGGCTACGGGTTCGGAGCCGACTCCGGCGACGAAGTGCTTGCACGGGGATCCGATCCCGCGAAGAGCGAGTCGCTCACGTGGGGCGACAGCCATCACCCGGCCATCTCCGAGACTGCCGGCGACTACGACGGTCGCTTCATGTACATCAACGATCGCGCGAACGGCCGCTTGGGAATGGTGGACCTTCGAGACTTCAAGACGAAGCAGATCCTGGACATCCCGAACATCGGGACTTCGCACGGCGGGGTCTTCGCAACACCGAACACCGAGTACGTGCACATCTCCTCGATGCAGCCGATTCCGTTGACGCCCAGTGGGTACGCGCCGCTCTCCGACTACAAGAAGTCGTACCGGGGCGTCTCCACTTTCGTTTCCGTCGACCAGAAGACCGGCAAGGGCGTGCTTTCGAAGAGCTTCCAAATCGAGTTGCCGCCGTACGACCAGGATTTGGCGGACGCGGGCAAACTGGCGAGCGACGGGTTTGCTTTCATCAACTCCTACAACACCGAGATGGCAACCGGTGGGAATCTCGAGGGCAAGCCTTCGCTGGAGGGTGGAGCGTCGGCCAACGACTACGACTTCCTCCATGTCATCGACTGGAAGAAGGCCGAGAAAGTCATTGCGGCAGGCAAGTTCAAAGTTCGCAACGGCGTGCGCATGATGTCGCTCAAGACCGCGGTGGACGAAGGGGTTCTGCACTTCGTTCCTGAGCCGCGCAGCCCGCACGGCGTGGACGTGTCGCCGTCCGGGCACTATCTGACGGTGGCTGGAAAACTCGACCCGCACGCTTCGGTTTACTCGATGGACAAGATCAAGAAGGCGATTGCGGACAAGAACTACTCCGGCAGGGATCCTTTCGGCGTTCCGATCTTGAAGTTGGAGGACGTGCTCGAGGCACAGGTGGAGTTGGGTGCCGGCCCGCTGCACACTCAGTACGACAACAAGGGCAACGCGTACACGAGCTTGTTCATCGAGAGCGCGGTTGCCAAGTGGACGTTGGGTTCGGACGAGGGAGTTTCCGCGGATAAGGCCTTCAAGCTCGTGGAGAAGGTGCCGGTTCACTACAACATCGGCCACGTCGTCACGGCCGAAGGCGACACGGTGAGCCCGGACGGGAAGTACCTCGTGGCGCTGAACAAGTGGTCGGTGGATCGGTATCCGTTGGTCGGGACTCTGCACCCGCAGAACTTCCAACTCATCGACCTTGATTCCAAGCCCATGCGGATTCTTGCGGACATGCCGATCGGATTCGGTGAGCCGCATTACGTCCAGATGATCAAGGCGGACAAGATCAAGGGCGCACTCGCGGTCTACCCCCCGAACACGGATCCGCTAACGATGTCTCGCTCCAAGTTCGCGACGGCCCCGGGCAAGGAACGCATCAAGCGCGCCGGGACCAATGTCACCGTCTGGATGACGGCACAGCGAAGCCACTACACGCCGGACATCATCCGCGTGAAGAAGGGCGATGACGTCACGCTCCACATCACCAACATCGAGCAAACTCGAGACGCAACGCACGGCTTCGCGATCCCGAGTTACAACAAACAGGCGAGTCTTGACCCCGGTGAGGTGGTGACGATCAAGTTCAAGGCCACGCGTAGCGGTTCGTTCGCCTACTACTGCACCGAGTTCTGCTCGGCATTGCACCTCGAGATGCAGGGCTGGCTGCTTGTCGAGCCGTAAAGCGAGGGTGAAGATCTAGGAATGAGAGTGCCGCTCCCTCCGGTGAGGACGTGCAAGCCTCACCGGAGGGTGGTGGCGGATTGCTGGTCGGATGGACGATATGCGTTTCACCCCGACCGTCCGTTACGCAGGGGTGGGGGTAGGTGGTAATGGCCACGAAGAAGCAGTCTCGGGAGACGGCGGCCGCCTTCGGCAGGGCGCGGTGTCCGGTCCGGATCGCGTAGTTCGCTTCGCGTTGGGATCGGTGGCACTCGGGTTGGTGATTCTCTCGTTCTTCCT